>NZ_JANLVD010000176.1:0-8666 GCF_031363805.1 Flavobacterium sp.
GCATGGTCAGAATTGTTAAACACATAAGAAGAAGTTTGATAAATTGGGACAGCTCTAGTTCCTGTGTTTTTAGTAACGTCGTGTCCTGCGTGCAAAGCGTTTGTTGCGAATTTTTGTGTACTCATTTTTTTAGATATTTGGATTATTAGATTATTTGATTTTTCGATTATTTGATTGTTGGATTAGAATATAAAAAAAAGCTCTTTTGAAAATTGTCAAAAGAGCTTACAGTTTTACTATAATTAGAGATTAACTCTTTCGCTTTTGATAATGGTGGTTTGGTGCGCACATGCACATCATACAACACATCATCATTTTATTTGTTACTAAATTATTCATAAATTCTATTTTAGTTATTTTGTAAATAAAAAAACCTCTGCGATTTGCAGAGGTTCTATTTGTTATCTTTTAATTTAAAATTATACAATAGCATTCTCTGCGGAAATCTCCGACATCATACAACACATACTGCAAACATTAAAATTCATTTTGTTGTTACTTTGAAACACAAATGTAGATAAATTTTCTGTGTATGCAAATTTATTAGATTATTTTTCTAAATTTTATCAATAAAATTCAATTATATAGATTTAAAATCTAAAATAGTTGAATTTATTAAAAAATAAATCTAATGAAAGATTAAATATTAAAAGTGTAATTATTAAATTTAATCATAAAAAGTTAAGATTGATTTGCAATTCAATTTGGTTTTATACATTTGCACCATAATTAAGAGGAAAAATTTGAACTGATTGCAACCTCGTAAAAAAATGCTAAAGCAGAACTCTCTACTTTATCATTTCCTGCAATTTTTTCGTTTAATAAAATTTAATACTATATATATTATGGCTTATCTATTTACGTCAGAATCTGTGAGTGAAGGACACCCGGACAAAATAGCAGATCAAATCTCTGATGCACTAATTGATAATTTTTTAGCTTTCGACCCAGAATCGAAAGTGGCTTGTGAAACATTGGTTACCACTGGTCAAGTTTTTTTAGCTGGAGAAGTGAAATCGAAAACATATCTAGACGTGCAACAAATTGCTCGTGATGTGATCAAAAAAATTGGATACACAAAAAGTGAATACATGTTTGAAGCCAACTCTTGTGGTGTGCTTTCAGCGATTCATGAACAGTCGAGCGATATCAATCAAGGTGTTGAACGTACAAATCCCGAAGATCAAGGTGCTGGCGACCAAGGCATGATGTTTGGTTATGCTACCAATGAAACTGCAGATTACATGCCACTTGCCTTAGATTTATCACACAAATTATTGCAAGAATTGGCTGTTTTACGTCGTGAAAATAATGAAATTAAATATTTGCGTCCAGATGCAAAAAGTCAAGTAACATTGGAATATGACGACAATAACAAACCTTCGAGAATAGATGCTATTGTAATTTCGACACAACATGATGATTTTGATGAAGAAGCCAAAATGCTGGCGAAAATCAAATCTGATTTGGTTGGGATTTTGATACCTAGAATTATTAAAAGCAACCCACAATATGCTCACTTATTTAATGATAAAATCCAGTATCATATAAATCCTACTGGAAAATTTGTAATTGGTGGACCTCATGGAGATACTGGATTAACAGGTAGAAAAATCATAGTGGATACCTATGGTGGAAAAGGCGCGCATGGTGGCGGTGCTTTTTCAGGTAAAGATCCTAGTAAGGTAGACAGAAGTGCTGCTTACGCTACTCGTCATATAGCCAAAAACTTGGTAGCTGCTGGCGTAGCTGATGAAATTTTAGTTCAGGTTTCTTATGCCATTGGTGTTGCAAAACCAATGGGTATTTTTATTGAAACTTATGGCACTAGCAAAGTGAGCATGACCAATGGTGAGATTGCCAAAAAAGTGGAAGCTATTTTTGACATGCGTCCGTATTTTATAGAACAACGTTTAAAATTAAGAAACCCTATTTACAGCGAAACTGCTGCTTATGGGCACATGGGTCGCAAACCTGAAACCGTAACAAAAACATTTCACGCACCTGGGGGAAAAGAAAAAACGGTAACTGTTGATTTGTTTACTTGGGAGAAATTAGATTTTGTAGATAAAGTGAAAAGTGCTTTTGGGATTTAATTTTATCAAAACTTTATGAATTTTAAGAAATAATTATGAATGTGTTAAATTTTTTTTATATTTGTTTAGATAAATTATTAACCCTAAATCTATAAAGTTATGAAAAACCTACTTTCACTACTGTTTGTTGCTTTCTTATTATTGATTTCATGTTCAAAAAAGGATGATGTAGTTCCAGTTCCATGTTTTGATGATTCCTATACGGGAACATATAATGGTAACATAACCATCAACAGTGTCTCCAGTCAAGCAACTTTGAAACTTACAAAAAAAGCTTGTTATGAGGCCACGATGGAAAGTGCCGCCGATATAGGCGACAAAAACATCAATTCTATTACGCCAAATGGACAAAATGGTTACAATGGGAAATTGGTCATTGATGGAAGTGCTATTTCAATGAGTTTGAGTGGCAACACTATTACTATTATTGCCAATACAAAATATTCATTTGTTGGAACTAAATAAAAAAAGTTCCATTTGCAAATTGTAAACCCTGATTATTAATTTATTCAGGGTTTTGTTTTTTAGCCCCGATAGCAGTGGAAAGCCCACAGTTTTGATGGTTTAAATTTTTTGGCTTTGCAAAGCGACCAGAGGAAGCTCTTGCAAAGCCTTTAAAATTTTACCATCAAAACGAAGACTTGAAACGAATTGCTTCGCCAGTTCGCACTTTGCTTCGCCAATTCGCACTTTCAGGCTCGGGTCAGGCTCGGGTGCGGGAAAAGCTTCTAAAAAATTACAAATTATATTTCATTCCAAACATAATATATCGTGGCTGAACCACATATTGCGAGGTGCTGAAACGTGATTGATTGAAATTATCGTCGTTGAGCGATGTTGTATTTAGTAGGTTTGTTGCCGATAATTTATATTCCATTTTTCCTCCTTTTTTCTGATAAATAAGACTCGCACTCAAGAAATCATACTCGTTATCTACGGTTTTGATGTTGTTTGTATACTTGTAATATTCGTATTCTGAAACGAATGAAAAAGCGTCTAGGAAATAATAATCTAACTTAATTGACGGTGTTTTGGTAAAGAATTTATTGCCTTGATAATCATTGATTGTATAGCCATAACCCAACTCAATATTAGGTAATTCTTTATAATTTGTTGATGCTTTGAATGTATAATTTTGGGTGAAACTTTCGGCAGCTAAATTATTTCCGTTTTGAATATTATTAAATTTTGACCAATTCCCCGCAACTGTTAAGTTGGCTTTGTAGTATCTAAAAAATGAACGTCCGTAGTTTGCTGCGCCAGATAAAGTCTCGTCTGCAAAATTTGAATTAATTGCGGTGGCGGATTGATTGATTAAATTAAAGTTGGAAGCGTTTTTGACGGGATTCATCTTTTTTGAGTAGGAGATATTACCAAAAATATTCTCGAAATTGAACATATTATATTTGAAATATCGCAACGAATGGGTTTGCGAAGTGGCGTTTTCTAATTGTCTGTTTCCTCTGAAAATTGTATTGTAATTGCTTAAAACATTTCCTTCGGCAAGTCTGTTGATATCTGTAAAATCATTATTATAAGTTAAATTATACGTTAGTGTTTCTGCTTTTTTTATTTGAAATAACGCATACATATCTGGCAATATTCTGTAAAAATCTAGTTTGAAATTAGAACCCAATTGCTGATTGTCTGTTGTGAATTTATGCACAGAAAAACCTGGATTGAAAGTGAATTTTCCAGTAAGAAACTTATAATGCAAGCCTGCAAAAAAGTCGCTAAAATCGTATTTAACTTTATTTTTATTGGTATTGCCTACAATATTATTTGTATTGCCATTGTCTAAAACTTGAAATATTGAGGAGTTGAAATTTTGATGCGAATAAGTACTGCCTAACGTTAAATTGATATTGCTTTTTGGCGTTACCATATAGTAATAATCTAGCTTTGCATCCACTTTATTGGTTTGCACAAATCTATTTTGTTTTAAATCTGTTCTGTTTTGAAAAATATCATATCCTAAAGTTGATACAAACGGCTTATTTTGCAAATTTGCATTGTAAAAAGGATCTTCTTTTTGGTATAAATGCTGTAATTCGAATGCAAAAACATTTTTATCATTTTTGGTATAATAGGCATTGAAATTCTGATTGATAGAAAACGGATCTTGTTTTTTGTTGGTTATTATATTTTGGCTGTTTACAAAAATACTGTTTGGTCCGAATGTTTGTTGAAATAAGCTCGTATTTTCGTTTTGTTTAGATTGTTTTGCGAGAGCATCATAATCAATTTGTAATTTTGAATTGGGCTTGTAAGTAGCACTCAATTTGTATAATCCTAGATTATTTTTCTGTTTGGCAACTTCATCTCTTTTTTCTGAAGAGAAAACTGTTTTGGCATCTTCAGCTAAGAAACTAGTTTGACTTTTGGTTTGTAAATCTGTTTCGGTGGCAGATAATATGGCAAATCCTGAAATATTTAATTCTTTTGTTGGATTGTAAGAGAAATTTGTTGCGCCAAATTGCGTTGTGATATCTTTGGCGCGATTGTTTCTTAATAATGAAATTCCGAGATCGTTTGAGGAAACATTAAAATTTGTTCCGCCTTTTTTCATCATATTTTTAAAACCACCAGTAAACTTAAAGTAGTCTTGAACCGTAAACGGCAACTCTCCAATATTGTTGAAATCACCTATCAAATTAATACTATATTTTGGACTATAATAGAATAATTTTGGATTTATTTCGTACCTACTTTCTTGATGCCCAACTCCCGTTGATGCTGTCATGTCGCCAAACCAAAAATTCTTTTTTCCAGATTTTAGTTTGATATTCATGGCAACATTATCTTCATTATTTTCAAGACCTTTTAAAGCCCCAACTTCGTTAAAATTTCTTAAAACTTGCACTTTGTCTATTGCATCGGCAGGAATATTTTTTACGCCAAGTTTGGTGTCGCCATCAAAAAAATCTTTACCTTCCACCATCAATTTTGTTACTTTTTTTCCTTCTACTTCAACTTCTCCGTCTTTATTTACGGTAACTCCAGGTAGCTTTTTGAGCACATCTTCGAGTTTTCGCTCGGTTCCAGTTTTGAAAGAATCGGCATTATAAATTATCGTATCACCTTTTATGGAAACTGGCATTTCGCGTACAATTTCGACACCTGCCAATTGTGTAGCATCGTTATTTAAAGTTATTGTTTGCGAAATGTCTTCGTTTTTGGTGCTTATTGTTAAGTTTTTGGTTTTTAATCCTAAAAAGGTAAAACGTACATTGTAACTACTATTTGCTTTAAGCGATAACTGGAATCTGCCTTTATCGTTCGTTATCGAATAAGCATCGACAGCTTTTGTAGTTTGATTTACTGCCATGACATTTGCCATTTCTAAAGGTTCATTTAAGGTGTCTTTTACCACACCTTGAAAAGTAATATTTTGAGAAAATGCAATTATTGATTGGAAGAAAACCAAAAGAAGTAATATTTTTTTCATTGCAATTTTTTTCCTTAATTATCTTCCCATCCTCATCTGCATGCCGCCACGTCCTTGGTTCATTTCACGAAGTTCTTCCATTTTTTTAACAACAATTTCATCGTATTCTTTTTGAGCAATTTGAGTTCCTTTTGTTGGTGCTTTTATAACAACTTTTTCTTTGGCGTTTAGTACAATTTTGGAACATAAAATAGTTGTTTTTCCATCATTTACTTCAAGTATCAAACCTGGCAAACCCCAATAGTTTTCTGGCCCATTATTAATCGGAATTTCTGGACAATACCAAGCGGTTACTGTAATATCTTTTGGCATTTCAACCTCATCCATAAAACTTGTTTTCTTGTCTTTTGCCTCTACTTTATCAGCAGCTTTCTTTTCATCTTCTTTTTTGGGTCTAAAATTTCTAAAATCGGTTTTACTTGCTGGTCGAACTGCTGTTGCTTTCATGCATATATAACCACCAATTTCTCTGGTTTCACTTTCCATTTTCCACTTTAAAGTTGGTAGAGAATCTTTAACCAAAAATTCTTTTCCCATAAATTCTTTATCAACTACATATGATTTCTCTTTTACATTTTTGTAAAAAGTGCCTCCACCGCCCATCATAGAACTCATCATTCGCATACCGCCACCTTGAGTTCCAGGCGCATCGAGTTTTTCTTCTTCTTTATAAATAGAGGTATTTTTATCGAAATTAAAAATAAATGTTTTTTCAAACATACTTTTCATCCTTTCTTCAATGGTTTTTTGCATTTCGGGTGTAATATCTTTATTGCCTTCAAAGCGTTTTTTAAAATCAGCAGTACTGGTTTTGGATTCGTAAACCGCCATTCCTTGAAAATCTTTTTGAGCATTTGAAGCAATACTAGCTATAATTGCCATGAATACTGCGAATATATTTTTCATTATTTTTAGTTTTTATTTGACTTGACAAATATGACGATTGAAATCTATTTTTGTTACCAATGGATTGTTAAATAAAATTATTGCACATTTAATTTTATAAAAAGTTTAATTGTAATTTAGCTTTATGAAAAAAATTATTTTATTCTTAAGTTTAATCCATTTTTGTGTTTCGTATTGTCAAATTTCAAAAATCAATGCTTCGGTAGTAAAGGTGAAATTTGTTGAAGTAGATGATTTTATTGGTGAAGATGCTTTGGGTTTCAGTTACTATATAAAAGACAGCAATTTTATTAAGCTAAAAAACAGCGAAAACTGGCAATATACCAATATTGCTTTAGGAAAAATAAAAAGAGTTGATATCCAAAATCCCTTAAAAATTGTGATTTTTTACGAGAATTTCAATTGTGTGGTCATTCTTGATAACCAATTAAATGAAATTAAAAATATAAATTTTTCACTCGAAAATCAAGAAATTTCGGCTTCTGCAATCGGTATTTCATCTCAAGGAAATTTATGGGTTTTTAATAGTATAACCATGCAATTGGGATTGTACAATTATGAATCTGAAGTGTATAAAAAAATTGGGTTGCCATTTGATAAAAAAATTAAAAGCTACTCTTCAAATTTTAATACATTTTATTGGATTGATGAAAATAATAATTTTTACAGCTGTGATATTTTCGGGAAAGTGAATTTATTGGCTCAAATTCCAACTTACGATTCAATTTATATTGCTGATGAAAACACAATAGTTTTTGGAAACCAAAATGTTTTGTATTTAATGGAAGTTTCTAAAAACAAAATTTACGAAATAGAAATTTCCGAAAAAACGTTTAAGAATTTTCAATATAAAGACCAAAATTTATCTATTTTTACACCCAAAGGAATTACCAATTATAAAATCAATATACCATAATGCATATAGCAATAGCAGGGAACATAGGCGCTGGAAAGACGACACTTACCAAACTTTTAGCAAAGCATTTTAAATGGGAACCTCATTTTGAAGATGTAGTTGACAATCCTTATTTGGATGATTTTTACCATCAAATGGAACGTTGGAGTTTTAATCTTCAAATTTATTTCTTGAATAGTCGTTTTCGTCAAGTTTTACAGATTAGAAAAAGTGGCAAAAAAATTATTCAAGATAGAACTATTTATGAAGATGCACATATTTTTGCGCCCAATTTGCATGCCATGGGTTTGATGACCAATCGAGATTTTCAAAATTATTCTTCCCTTTTTGAATTGATGGAAGGATTGGTGGGTCCACCAGATTTGTTAATTTATTTGCGTAGTTCGATTCCGAATTTGGTAGGTCAAATCCACAAACGCGGACGCGAATATGAAAATTCTATTTCTATAGATTATTTAAGCAGATTAAATGAACGTTACGAAGCTTGGGTTCACACTTACGATAAAGGTAAATTATTGATTATTGATGTAGATAATGTTGATTTTGTAAACAACCCTGAAGATTTAGGAACAATAATAAACAGAATTGACGCAGAAATAAATGGTTTGTTTTAAATAATATTCTAACTCAGATCAACCTCAAACAAAAAACAAATATCGACTACAATTCAATTTATGGAAAACATATTCACTGACGAATATTTCATGAAAAAGGCACTGCAAGAAGCTGAACTGTCTTTTGAAAAAGATGAAATTCCTGTTGGTGCAGTTGTTGTTATCAATAATCGAATTATTGCCAAAACTCATAATTTGACCGGATTGCTAAATGATGTTACCGCTCATGCAGAAATGCAGGCGATAACGGCTTCTGCAAATTTTCTTGGCGGAAAATATTTGACCAATTGCACAATTTATGTTACCATAGAACCATGCCAAATGTGTGCAGGAGCATTGTATTGGAGCCAAATATCGAAACTGGTTTATGGAGCAAGAGATGAAAATCGAGGATTTATTAAAATGGGAACACAACTTCATCCAAAAACCATATTGGTTGGAGGAATTTTAGAAAATGAATGTGGTGCTTTGATGACTGCATTTTTTAAATCAAAAAGATAACTCAACTTTTAAATATTTCAAAAGAATTGATTATTAATTGGAATAAAATTATCGAGTTACATACATAAAAAACAATTATATTTACAGTAAAATATAGTAGATGGAAGCAATATTTAGGGGGGAGAATATTTTAGAGTTCATAAAAGCCTTTCCAGATGACAATAAATGTAGAGAAGTTATAGCAA
>NZ_JANLVD010000178.1:0-13205 GCF_031363805.1 Flavobacterium sp.
ATTATTATTAAAAAACAAATGATAAATAGTGTTCACGAAAAAGGATATAGAGCAAATCCATTAACAGATGAGCAAAAATTAAACAACACGGAAAAATCAAGAATAAGAGCTCGAGTAGAACACATTTTTGGTTTTATGGAAAAAAACATGAACCAAATGTATCTACAATGTATTGGATTTAAACGAATAAATACATCAATTGGATTAATGAATTTAACATACAATATGTTTATAAAAATTCAATTACAAACTATTTAGGTCAGAACGTGCAAAAAATCCTGAAATAACTAATAATTAAGCGTCTCAATATCATATAATTATAAATTAAAAAATAAATATGAGTTTTTAAAAACTGAATTTGAAGTCTAAAAAAAAATCACCAAAAATGATTTGTAGTAGAATTTGTAGTTTTTAGAGATTCCCTTTAGTTTAAAATCGGAGACTAAATTACAATTTTATAGGTAATTCACAACATAATGCACCTTTATTGTTGGTTCAAAATTTGGGATTTATAGGCTTAGATACAGTTTTAAAAGCAATTCATAACACATCGGGAAAAACAATACATTTATTGGTGTCAGCAATAATAAGTAAAACACAATTTTTGAAAAAAACATAAAACGATAATATTCTAAAATTTTAATCATTTCAAAAATTTTCTATCTTTAATTTTTCCATTATCAAAAGTTTCAGTATAAATTAATTTACCCTTTTTTCTTGATGATAAAATAGGTTGACCATTTTGGTCATACTTTTGGATGAGTTTAAAAAACTTTGCTTCTCCAATAGCTAAACCATCTTTATAATTTGCTTCCATGTATGTGTAGTAATCAGGATAATCTTTTTTGTCTTTTTGAGATTTAACCCAATTATATAAATATTTATTTTCTTTTATTTCAATCCACTTTCCTTGCCGTTTGTTGTTTTTTACAAAACCTAGTTCCGTATCAGTTTTGAAATTTCCGTTTTTTTCATAATATCTTATAAAATTTCCATTTTCATTAATTTGGTATTTCTCATATCCTGTAAAAGTCACACCCAACTCATCTGATTTAAAACTTTTTTGATGGATGATTTCTTTGGTATCAATAACAAAAAACCTAGAAGCTTGACCTAAATCGCTACCATTAATATATGAAATAAGTAATTTGTCTTTTATAATATTATCCTTTCCAATAGTTAACAAAACATTTTGTGTTTGGTGTTCTACAAACTCACACTTATTGCAATCTATATCTCCCTTAAACATTATAGAAAATAAAGAAAATTTAGTTTTGGATAAAACTTTCAAACTTCTAAATTCGATATTTTTATTAAATTTTTTTACACTATCTGAAATAATAAAATCTGGTTCTAAAAAAATCTTATTTGCAGGATATTGAGTAACAATTGATTTTCTTTTACTATATTCTAAGTCTTGATAAGTAAATGCGTTAAGAATATTGAATACTGAATCAGTATCAACATTTTGTTTGTCTTTTTTTTGTTTTGTCAATCTGCTAATATCCCATTTTTCAGGAAATTTATACAATACATTTTTATCTCCATAAGGAAGCTTTATTGTAGTGCTATTTGCCAGTGATTTAATTATATCACTTTGATTTTGAATTTTTTGGCTATAAATTCTATTACCAAAAATAAATATTATTAGAATTATTATATAAAATAATTTTTTCATAGTTAATGATTTATCAATTGGATAGAATTCGTATTAAAGTCGCCTGAATGCAAATGGTCGTTGTGGTCGCGAACATAAGAATGTGCATTTATTTCACAAACTTTCTTTCTTTTATTTCCCCATTTTCGTAGGTTTCAGTATAAATCAATTTTCCTTTTTTTCTTGATAAAAAAATAGGTTGACCATTTTGGTCACTATCTTGTATGAGTTTGAAAAACTTTACTTCTCCAATTGGTAAACCATCTTTATAGTTTGCTTCCATATAAGTATAGTAATCAATATAGTTTTCCTTGTCTTTTTGAAAATTAACCTCGTTATATAAAGACTTGTTTTCTTTGATTTCAACCCACTTCTCTTGTCGTTTGTTGCTTTTTACAAAACCTAGTTCCTGCTCGGTTTTTACACTTCCGTTTTTATCATAATATCTTATGAATTTTCCTTGAGAATTGATTTTGTATTTAATAATCGGATTCGATTTAAAAGGGTCTTCGGTAAATTCGTAATTTCTAATAGACACTGCATAATTTTTATCTATGTTAAAAAGTTTATAATAGGTAAAGCCCATTTCACCTTGATAACTAAAATATATCCATTTCATATCTACAATCATATCATTTATAATTGAGGCAATATATATTCTATTGCCTAACTTTTTATGAGAAATAAAATGCAATTTTATTCCGTTGAAAAGTAAGTATTTTGAAGATAAATTAAAATCCGCAGTATTGATTTTATCTAATGGTAAATTATCAAAATAGTCTTCTTTAAAAAAAGCAATATTGTTTTTTAAAGAAGATTTAAACTCTAAGTCATCTAATTTTTTTTCAAAAGTGGCGATTGAAGTATCAAAACGTCCATTATCGTTTTTATCAATTAGTACTTTTTTTATAACATCAGCATAACCAAATGGCGGAATTATTTGTTTTATGGAATCTAAATTATTAACTATTTCATTTTTGTTTTGAGCTATATTGATATTTTTTTTCTCTGTTTTGCAACCTAAAGAAATAATAAATAACAATATAATAATTTTATAATTATTCATAAATATCGCGAATTACATTAAAACCGTGTATGTGTAAGTGATTATGATGACGTGGTGTAACTGTATTGATTGAATGTGGCAAAATTACTGGTGTATTATCTGCCCGACTTCTGTTTGAATTGTTTGATTGACTTTCAGACCTTGCATTTAAAAATCCAAAATCATAAAGTATATTTCTTAATATTAATTGATTATCGTAATCATAATTTGCATTAGTTAATAAAGTACTTGCCCCGTCACCTCCAACTGTTAAAAGATTTAAATCTCCAGCTTCGCCATTAACATGTTCGGCACTTGGATAACATGAAGCATCTGAATATGAAAACCCTTGAGAAACAATATAGTGGTTATGACCTTGTTGCCTAAATTGAGCCAATGCACCCAAGAAACCTGCAAATAAATCAGGTCTAATGGATCGTCTTCTTGAATTTACAAATCCGTATCGAATATGTACACCATCTTGTTCAAAATTAAAGGCTTCAAAAGTCTGTGAGCCAACTCCAGCAACTTGAAGAATATCCATATCCACAAGTTCTACAGTATTTTCTCCTTGATTTCCGTACCATTTATCTCCGCCAGTACCTTCGCCTAAAGTTCCATTTTGATATATTTTTAGTCTGTATGCATCAATGCCCTCAGACGCATTACGATTGGGCATATAATCTACAGTTTCTAAAAGCCTTCCTCTTTGAGCCAACCCAATAACAGGAACTCTTCTTTTTTGATTTTGACGACTTATAACTCTTGAACAAATTCTATGCTCATTGTCGTGTTGGTCATAATAAAAATAAATAACCTCAGTTGAGTTTGCATTTAGTATTTTACCAATTCTTCTTCTTCTCTGCGGATTACCAACCATGGCATAAGTATTATAGGCATTGCTACCATGATAAATATTAAATACTTTTCTATTTGTAATTCTAAAACGTCCAAGTGCATCAGTATTTAAAAACACACCTGCTTCTCTTACTTCTTCGGTTGCATCAACACCATAAGCGCATTGCTCATTATCTGTTCTTTCTATAACAACTTCAATATTTGAAACACCATTTGCGGTCGCAATATTTCTAGCCCAAGCATTAAAAATTAACAAGTTTGATGGTCGCAATTGCAACTTAATAATGGCTTTATTGGCGTGGTCTGTTAGATTGGTATAGTGTGCGTGAGAACCAGTTGGATTTTCTGGTGTTATACGATTGTTCAAAGCATCAAAATTGCCTACTACTGCTGTAAGTAGTCTAGTTGATTCATAAACCTGTGTTACTGTATTAAATTTTAATAATGTTAAAGTATCTGTATTTCCTGTTAATGCATTATCGCTTGGTCGTACGACTGCATCAATGGACAATGTTGCCATGTTGGTCGTTTCAATAACTAGATAAACTGTTTTACCAAGTATGGCATCGTAAGGCAAAACTGCTCCTGCATTATCTACTTGTGTATGCAAAGAATCGATTCTTGTAAAAGCTACATTAGCACCATTTTGAGTTACTGTTTTTTTGGCAAAATAAACCATCGTTATTTTTTGCAAACTGTCATCGGGTGTAACTGGTGAATAAGGCGGATTGAGCGTTACGGTTTGTCCTGTGTCATCAATTGTTATCGGCATCGTTTGTTTCTTTTAGTTGGTAGTTTATTGTTTTATTGTAATTTTTTCCGAAAGAAAATTCAATAGTAATATTGGCACTTTTAACCACTCCAAAATCCATATCAAAAATAAAACTTCCTTCGTATTTGTCTAAAATTGGTTTGTCGTTTTCTGCATCAAAAAAAATTTCTTTTTCTTGTAATGATTTTATAAACATATCATTATAAAATGGCTCGTCAAATTTTCCTGTTACTTCAATTTCCAATTCTCTTTTTTCAATTTTAATTCGTCTTACTTTGGCTTGCTCTTCAATATTTACAACCGTATTATCCATAAAATTTAAATACCTGATTTTATTTTTTTTATACGATGTTGGTGTATAACTGCCATAAAATGTATTTAATAATAGTCCGTGTTGTTTATAATTTTTGGTGTCTAAAATTATTCGTTTTTCATTTTTATAAAAATCTCGCAAATATTGGAATGTTTCATTTACTTTATCTCCAACATTGTTTTTTGCCAATTTTTCAATTTTTTCTTCCAGCCGAAGTTGAATTTTATTTAAATTTTGAATTGCTTTTATTTCTGCGTATTCATTTATTTCTATTATTATATTGTCGTTTATATCAGCAATACGTGCAATAAAATCTTTTTCTGTGGTTGATACGTTTCTATTTTTATATTCAAAATCAAATGTTTCTAGCTGAATTTCAAATGAGCCGTATTTTCCTTTTGTAATGGTTGAATGTATGGTTTTGTTTATTTCACTTATTATTTTATTCCCGTTTTCAATAGTCGTTTCAATCATTGAAAAGTCGTAAAAATTTAAATGCTCTTTTAGATTTAGAGAAATTTTAA
Source organism: Flavobacterium sp. (assembly GCF_031363805.1). Classification (GTDB taxonomy): domain Bacteria; phylum Bacteroidota; class Bacteroidia; order Flavobacteriales; family Flavobacteriaceae; genus Flavobacterium. The sequence goes on from NZ_JANLVD010000178.1 coordinate 5,170, forward strand.
CTTCATTTATTCCATTAAGTGTATTTGTTATGTTGTGCATTAACGATTACTTTTTTAGCTGTTTTGCTAATATAAAAACTATATTAAGATTTATTATTTAAGTTTATTTTAAAAATTTGATTCTCGTTTTTTTCTTCAAAGTATAATGTCAATATATTGTTTTTTACTTCCATTTTACTAAATTGGTTATTTGGAATTACACCAGTCAACTCATATTTAAATGGAACTTTAATTACTTTTTTTGTATCAACATAAAAAACATTTAAATATTTTGCGCTATCTGATAAATAAACTAAAAAGTTATATTTATAATTATGAGGGTTTTCTGATTCAATATCAGTATCAATACAAATTAATTGATTAAATTCTTTGAACTTTTGTCCATTTGATTTATTTATTAATGTATAAACACAAGGTCCATTTGCTGAGCAACCACTTCTAAAAAGCAGTTTATCTTTATATTCTTTAATTAATTGAAAACCAAGTCGATAAACATAGTTATACAAATCAATATTCACTTCATTAATAACTATTTTCTTTCCAATATTGTTTTGCAATGTTAGCCAAATTTTATTACAATTGAATTGCCAATATAATTTAGATTTATTTTTTAATAAAATGGTTTCACACCTTATTGGTGCTTCTTTCATTGCTTCGTTGTCGTTACAAAAACATTGTTTTTGCTGTCCATAACAAAAAATAAATCCTAAGTTTAGCAATGTGATAATAAATAATTTTTTCAAAATCAAATGTTTTTTTAAATTATACAGCTATTATTCCCATTTTATTTTTTGCTTACTCTTTATCAATATCATACATTCCTCCAATAGATATTTACTTGGAAAATAGTAACATTCTTCTTTCTTAAATTTAAACAAATTATCAAAAATTAAAATATCGTTTATAGTTTTTTTCGTTTTATTTAAACATACGTATGACGCAGAAAAAATCTCATCACCATTGCTATATGACGAATTACTCCATGTTGCATTTTTAACAATAGTTAATTTACCTTGAATTACTGATACGTAAATTCTATAAAATGCACCAGTGACAGTACTGTTGAATTGTATAATTTTTGTGTTTTTGCTATAATTTGAAATTACTATCTGATACAATGCATCAAAAAACAATTTGCCTTCTCTTTCTTTAATAGTAAGAGGCAGTTGAAACGTTACTTTTTTATTTAAAATGTTTTTACTAATGAAATAATAGCAACTATCACAGTTTTCTTTAGTTTCTTCTAAGTAATACCCTATTCTTTTATTATTCTCAAAAACGGGTGTTACATATTGTTTTTGAGAAAATAAGTTAAAAGTTATAAAAAATAAAAATATTATTTGTTTATACAATCCGTTTCGTAATTGAAAAATTCTTTTGTCCATTTTGTGTAATTTTGTCTTTCAATCAAATTAGTTTCTCCACCATTAATCAACTTTGTAACGCTTTTAACATTATCATCAGATAATCCTTTATCCATAGCAAGAAGTACTTTTTTCTTCCAAATTACAGAAAACCATCCAGCTGAATTAACTGAGTGAAACAAATCAGAAGATAAAAGTTTCGCAAAAGTTTTAAGGTCTTCATAAAAAGCATTATTTAGACCCATATCATTTGCTTTTGATTGATTTTTTATACATTCTCCAACGCTTTCATCAATATTTCCAGTTACATCTTTTTTTGCATATTTCTCATAAATAGGATACAATTTTGTAAATTTTATATAATCATAGTATGCTAAATAATTATAGTCGTGAGTAATTTGCTTCATACCTCTTCCTTGAAAAGAAACACCTCCTTTATAATTATCAGGAACAGTTGATCTACTTTCGTAAGTTTTACTAAAATTAATCGTTTCTAAGCATATTTGTCCAACAAAATGAATCTTTCTTTTGCAAGTATTAATCTCATATTTTTTGAACATAGTGTTAAATTCATCAGTAAATAGTTTTATTTTATCTTTATTCGATGAATCTGTCATTTTACCGCTTGAAATTCCTATTGATGATATTAGTTCTGTACCTTCATCAAAAAAATGTTCTCTTTTTGTTTTTACATTTCCTTTATCTCTTAAATTATAAATAATCGAAATCATTTCATCTACTTTTATATCTCTATTACAATAACAAGGTGTTCCCAAAACCTCAAATCTATTCCCTTCTGCATTTTGAAATTCTGTATTTTGATATACGAAATTAATATCAGATATGGTATCTGTTACATCGGCTTTTAAATAAAGAAATGCGTTTTTGTCTTTTCGTTTATTAAACTTATCAATAAGCTTCTTGAACTCTTCTTTGCTTTTGGGTTTAAGTGTTATTTCCTGTTCATATTGATGACCTGGTTGAAATGATTTTATATCGAATTCAATTTTGGTTTTTTCTTCTTCGCCAATTAAAAATTTAACTGGATTGTCATAAACAGATTCTGCATTGGTCAATTTGTTTTCAAAAATTTCGATAGTCAATTTTGCTTTGTCGCCACTGCATTTTGCTACAATAAATAGTTTTTTCCCAACTTTTATTTTATTAATTTTTGGGTAGTCATACTCCAACTTGCCGTTTTCGTCTTTTGCATGAACTTTCTCTTCCCAATTTACCGTTACAGATTCTCCTTTTTTAACCACTGTTTTAGGGTCGCTGGGTGTAGAAGTAACGTTTAACTTTTTTTTGTCTTTTTTAAAAGGTGCTAAAATGGCTTTAACTGTTGTGTTTTTTGTTGTTTTGACAACTTCTGATTTTGGTTCGTTTTTATATACTTTAACTTGCTCAGCAAAATATATATCAAACACCTCAACCAAGTGGTCAACCTGATGTGGCATATCATATACCTTTTGATTGGGGTTTGCATCAAAGGACTTTTCTTTTTCTGCCATTTTTATTTTATTGTTTAGTTTTTTGTTTGTAAATTAATTTAAAATATTATCATATTCAATTTTTTTAACTCTTCTAATAACAAAGAAAGAAAATATAAGTACTATTATATTAAATGGAAAAGCACATCCAATAAGAAAAATACCCCAAGTTAAACCGTAAAACATGTCTTGTATCAATTTCTGAAATAATAAACTGAATTCAGGAAAATATCCCGCTTTCATATCAAAATATGACCATAATGCACCTGAAAATATTGTTGAAATAAGTATCCAAATACTATAAAAAAGCATGTAAAATAAATATGGTTTTACTTTAAAAAACCTAAATAATAATCTTTTAAATAGTACAAAATTTAAAAATAATATTATTGCAAATAAACTAATAAAATAAAACGGATAAGTCCAATGATAGGCTGATGCATCAATTGGAGAACCTATTGGGTGATGATTAAAAAAAGTAAATATCCAATATACAAAACATGTAAATAGATAGAACATAATACTATAATTTAGGATTAAATTATTATCAATCCAATTCTTTAATTTGTGCATCAAAAACATGTTTTACGTTACTAAATTTTATATCAGAATAGAGGTTAAAATCCATTCCTTTACCATAATCAGCTCTCCATGCCCTGTAACTGGCATTATTAATTTTATATTCACCTGCTAATTCTAGTCCTAAAAGATTTATCCTTACAGCGTTTTTATTTGGTGACCAATCTCCAAGATACTCATCTTGAGTTATAAAATCAAAACTATCTTTAACATAAACACCTATTTTATTGATTTCAACTGAATAGGTTGAAGATTTTATAGAATTTCCAAAAGGCATTTTAAATTCTTTTACAATTCTAGTTATTTTCCCCAAAGCTATAACTCTGAATTGACAACTAGCTAAAGTACCAAAAACATCATCCAAAGGCTCCATAGAAAATACATTTCTGCTGATATTGTATTTTACACTTTGGTGATAGTATCTTTCAAAGAAGGGCATTAACTCTGTTTCTTTTTTGTTATTTAATTTTGGTTGTTCAATATTAGGTGCTGAACGAATGCTATCGTCTACTATACCAAAATTAACAGATTGATTTGCAATAGTTGGAAGTATTAATAATTTATGAGCAGACATTTCTTTGATTCTTTTCTTTAATAGAATAATTGCATTATCACTTTTCCATTTGTCTTTTATAATTTCATTATATAATTTTTTCATTCTGTCAAATCCCAGAATCCAATCCATAGATAAAAGCTTTATTTTTGGATTAACCGCCCATGGTTTTTCATTAGATTCTCCATTAAACCAAATATCTTGAAGCATTTTGGCTTTTTCCCAACCAAGTTTACCTTCTACAATTGGAACAAATTGAACTACATGAATTTTTAAATAATCCGTACTAACTTTCGGTAATTTGTAGGTATCATTTTCTAAAACTATTTTAACGTAAAGATTAAGTATTGAATCACCTCCTTTATTAAATAATTCTCCTGTTAATGGAATGCTCAGTGTGCTTTTTTCCGAACTAACTGTGAATGACTTTTCAATTATGAAATCATCTGAAATCGAATCTTGGTCATAAATGGATACTTTAATTTTTTTTCCAACTGCTTTATCATTGGTATTTAGTAGAAGTCTTAAATTATTATCGCCATAAGGCATTAACGTAACTTTTTTACTGCTTTTGTTGACCCAATAGCCATCTATAATAATTGGAGTTTCAATTTTTTTACTTTCAATACTCGCCACTTTCGGAATTGGTTTTGCAACTGCGCTATTGAAAATTGGGTCGCAAGTAATACAAGATTCTTTAACCAATACTTTTTGGTTTTGCATATAACCAGTTCCTAGTTTTTGCCATGGTGTTAATTTTATAACACTCATACAAGGTGGTGGAGACATATTTTGAGCAGGCCATTTCGGATGATTGCATTTACCTTTAAATTGCAAATTAATCATATTATTACCATCGCCCTCTGTGGCAATTAGCTTGTCTTGTAATAAAATTTCGTTTGATGTAATTTTTAATTCTCCAAGTCCATCGGCAAATTCGCATTTCAGTTTTGCGCCATGCATCACCAATTCCCTTTTTTCAGAAGGAGAATCTTCGGAATCTTTCTTTTTTCGCTCTTCTCTTTTTTGAGCTAGTTTTGCTTTGCGTTGTTCGGCTGTCATAACTTTTCTTTTTTTTAATATTTATGAAAAATTATCCTTTGCTTACTTTTACATCTTTACCACCCTGAATTACAGTAAGGGTTGTACCTCGCAATTTTAAATCGCCTTTGGATGTTTGAATGTCTGAATCGCCCGCCATTTGCTTATAACTATTTCCTACGTTGTCTGTTTTATTGTTTTTTACTGTAACATTTTTATTATCTGAATTTTGAATATAGTTTTTGGCTATGGTTTCAGTTTTATTGCCACCTATAGATATGTCTTCATTAGCACCAATTCTAGTGGTCATATTTTCTCCAACGCTAATGTTTAAGTTTTTACCAACTGTTATACTCATATCATTTGGTACATTCAATTTGGTATTTCCTTTACCGTCCATAAGCCAAGTATTCCCGCTCGGGTCTTCGATAAAAACACTACCAATAGCATCATTCATTATTATTTTAGTTCCTGAACGGCTTTGTATTATTTTAAGGTCGTTTCCTGCTGTGTGAAATCCAGAAGTTTCATTTCCGTTATACATAGCTCCCAGTACAAAGGGCTTTTCTGCATTGCCGCCCTCAAAACCCACCAAAACTTCCTCGCCAATTTCAGGTATAAAATGCATACCCTTACCACCACCAGCGTGGGGATTTGTCATTCTTATCCAAGGGGTTTTTTCGTTATATTGTTTCTGCCAAGCCAGTTGAACTTGCACTCTGCCCAATCCTTTTGAGTCGTTATTGTCTATGACTTTGGCAGGTTGGGTGTCAGAATTTGGTATTTGATGTACATTGCCATAAGGCGGAGATAAAACGGTGTCAGGTACTGCTTCAAAACTATTGGTATATCTACCTGAAATATCGCAAGTATGTATAATATCAGTTACAATGTAGCTACCAAAATTCTGCTCTTTTACACCATCTGATACATTACCAGTAGGTGAAAATGAAGATTCTGTGATAATAAGCACGTCACCAATACGAATACCCGTTTCGTCGCTTTCACCTTTGGCAACTATTAAATTTGCGGTTTGGGATTGTAATTGTGTTGTAGCTCTGTTAATTAAATGATTTCTTGACATACCTTCCATCATGGGGTTGCTGTACAAACTGGTAGGTCTGTCAGGATACATTTTTTTAGAAGCATCATAAACAGATTTTGAATATCCTTTAGGTTGATGGTTAATTTCAGAAGTGTCGGCTCTTTCTATTTGCCCACTACTGGCATCATATCCTAAATACTCAAAGCCTAAAGGTTTTACTTGCATACCAATACTTAATTTATGCAAGCTACGTCCATACTCTAACTCTATATCTTTAGACTTTGGTCGTCCAAAAAAAGTTTGTTGACCATTGTAATAGAACCATTCTCCTTTTTTTCGTGCCATTCTGTTTAAGAAAGCATAATCACTTTCGCCATATTGTACAGTATATGACATGGCAGTATCATTATAAAAATCTATATTTGGCTTATTAATTTCTGATTGGGGGTATGATTCAGATATTTCTCGAATAATATCACTAAAGGATTTATTGCTAAATGATTTGGCGTTTGGTCTACCGTCCATGACGATACTGGGGCTAAAACCTTCTATTAAAATCATTCCTGCCGAACCTTCCATTCTAATCATATCAGTTCGAGTAACAATTCCATAAAAAACCAAAGATGAATCGGTTTTCATATTATTCGGCTCTATAGTAATTCTAATAGGTAACCCCATGTAGCTCTGGGCTTTATCCATTGCTTCCGCCACAAACTCCTTACTAAAAATCCTTGTTAATGAAAATGTATGATGGTCATTTGCTTTTTGATGTATTTTTAAATCTGAAAAGCTAGAAAGTATCTCACTTGAAATTTCGATTTTAATTTGAGTTCCTATCGCCATAGTTTTGTCTTTTATTAGTTTATTTTGTACAAATGTAATTTTTAAATCATTTACCAACAAAGATTTAAAGTATTATTTATAGAATTAATTATTACTTATTTTTGGAAACTCAAGCAAACTGTATTCTAATGATTTTTGATGCTTCACATCTGCAATGATGGACTGTTCCCATGCTTCGCTAATTTGATTTGGCAAAGAAAATTTTGAAAAATATTGTATTGCCATAATCAAAATTTGTTTTTGGCTTGTTGCAGTAACGTTGAATACACCATTTAAAAGTGGTTCGTTTAATTTTGGGATTTCGCAGGAAACATTATCGATACAAATTTTAGTATGGTTGGGTGAAAGCCAATAATTATTATTTTCATCTTTGAAAATAAGAAATTCTTCATCATTTTCAATATAAGCCCTAAAAAAAACACAATTGTGCTTGTCAATAAGTGTTTGCTGTTCTTTTTGATTGACAATTAGAATTTTTGCTTCATAGGAATCGTATAATAATTCCTTTAGAATTGGAGATATTTTCATCTATGTTTTTTGAATATAAAGGTACAAATAGTCGGAATAAGGATTTTACGGTTTTCCAGCATATTTTGTTAAACTTTTAAATATCTGGTAATCAGTAGTTTTAAAAATAAATCGCCTTGTTTTTTAAAAATAAAGTGTAGTTTTGTCAATAAAAGTAGTCTAAATGTAATGCTTTAAATTCAACTGTAGACTGCTTCCAAAAGTTTAGGCAAATTTATAATTAATTTTGAATTTTAATAAAAAAAGTTATTTTTGTTGAAATTGTAAATGGATATAGGGGATATACTCATTCAATAACGTTAGTTTTATTTTTATTTTGAGCAAGAAACCGAGGTAAAACTTGGTTTCTTTTGTTTTACTGCGATAAAAACACCTCGTTTTGCAAAGTAACTGCATGATTGTTTTAAAACTTTTCAATGATTGATAATTTAGAGTTAGAAATTAATCTTTGAAGTACATTATTTTAGATAGAAAATCACTACTAAACGACTAATATTTTTCACAACAAAGGGCTACTTTTCACAGTAAGCCCTTTTTTTCATACTTTGTAGTTTGCAAAAAACAAAAGTAATGAGTTCCAAAGATATTGAAAA
>NZ_JANLVD010000180.1:0-6353 GCF_031363805.1 Flavobacterium sp.
TTTTTCTCGACAAAAATGTCATGATTATGCATTGGAATTTTTTAATTCAAAAAAAATGGCAGAATCATACCTCGAAAAATACAATGTAATATTAAACGGAGGACAGTTAAATGAAAAACCACCAAAATTGATTCAATTGCAACAAACCAAATTTCTAGATTGGCAATAAGTTTGTAACAAAATTAGTTTCCAATCGTCATACTTAAAATCTAAACCAAAAATATCTTGGAAACTATACTCACCATTACCAATCTTAACAAAGTATACAATAAATATGTTCATGCAGTAAAAAATTTATCTTTAGATATTCAAAAAGGCAATGTTTACGGAATTCTGGGTCCAAATGGTTCAGGAAAATCAACAACTTTAGGCATAGTTTTAAATGTAGTTAATAAAACATCGGGAGAATATAGTTGGTTTGGTGGAAATGTAAAAACGCACGAAGCCTTAAAAAAAGTAGGTGCTATTATTGAGCGACCAAATTTTTATCCGTACATGACAGCCAAAGAAAATCTTGAACTGGTTTGTAAAATAAAAGACATTAACTACGCAAAAGTACAAGAAAAACTAGAACTGGTTGGTTTGTTGGAACGTAGCGATAGTAAATTCAGTACTTTTTCGTTGGGAATGAAACAACGATTGGCCATTGCCTCTGCCCTATTGAACGATCCAGAAATTTTGATTCTTGACGAGCCAACAAACGGACTCGATCCACAAGGAATTCATCAAATACGTGATATTATAAGATTAATTGCATCGCAAGGAACTACTATTTTGTTGGCTTCCCATTTATTGGATGAAGTCGAAAAAGTATGTACCCACGTTTTGGTTTTGCGCAAAGGCGAAATGTTATATTCGGGTTCTGTTGATGGAATGTCCAGCAACGAAGGTTTTTTTGAATTGAAAAGTGACAACCATCAAAAATTAATTGCGGTTTTGAAAAATCACAATGCCGTTGATAAAGTAGTTGAAGAAGATTCAAAAGTTTTAGTATACCTCAAAGATTCGCTTGAATCCCAAGATTTGAATCGTTATTTATTTGAAAATAACATCAGTTTGCAACATTTGGTGAAACGTAAAAATAGTTTGGAAGAGCAGTTTTTGGAATTAACCAATAATAAATAGTTAGTTGCAATTTCAAACGTCAATGTCAAGTAGCAATTTCAAATTTCTATAATCAATATCAATTAAAAATTCCAAATCAAAAATGAAAAGATTACTCTCTATAGAATTACAAAAAATCTGGAAAAACAAAGCAAGTCGGGTTCTAACCATTACCTATTTTGTTTTGCTTTCTTTTATAGCATTAATTGCTTCAATCAAATTTGATTTGGGAGTTTTTAAATTGGATTTAGCCGAAATGGGAATCTTCAATTTTCCGTTTATTTGGCATTTTAATACTTATATAGCGGCTATTTTAAAGTTTTTTCTAGCCATTGTAATAGTATCTATGATGGCTAACGAATACAGTTATGGCACATTGAAACAGAATTTAATCGATGGAATGAGCAAGCAAGAATTTATATTGTCTAAATTTTTGACCGTTGTTTTATTTGCATTTTGTTCAACCGTTTTTGTTTTTGTAATGAGTTTGATTTTAGGATATAGTTTCTCATCTTATAATGAATTCGATGTTGTTTTTTCAGATTTAGAATATTTAATAGCCTTTTTTGTAAAACTTGTTGGCTTTTTCTCCTTCTGTCTATTTTTAGGAATATTCGTCAAACGATCAGCATTTGCAATTGGATTTTTATTTGTTTGGAATATTGTCGAAGGTATCATTTCTGGCTTATTACATTTTAAAATATTCCCTGATAGCGATATTGCTACCAAAATAACACAATTTTTACCTTTGGAAGCCATGTCAGGTTTAATAGTTGAGCCATTTTCAAGACTTTCGATTGTTAAAAATATCGGAACACAAATTGGCGTAGAAAATATTAAAGATTACAGCGTGCACTTTTCAAACGTGATTATAGTTTTGGTTTGGACTGCGATTTTTATGTTCTTATCTTATAAAATTATAAAAAAACGAGATTTATAGTATATTTGTAGTCTATGAAAACAAGATTACAATTTTATATTTTAAGCATTTTTTTTCTAGCAAATACTTGTTTGCTTTCCCAAAGTATATCGGTTACAGATAATTTTACTGCACAAGATTTAGTTCAAAATAAATTGGTCAACAGTAGTTGTGCCACAGTTTCCAATTTTTCTGTTACTGGTGGAAATTTTGGAGTTCAAGATAGCTATGGTTATTTTACCGATGGTGGAAGTACTTTCCCTTTTCAAAATGGAGTCATTTTAAGTACAGGAAAAGCAGTATCGGCAGTGGGTCCAAATGCATCATTGCTTAGTGAAGGTAGTACTTCATGGACTGGTGATTCAGATTTAGAGCAAGCTTTAAATATATCCAATTCTATAAACGCAACTATTTTAGAATTTGATTTTACACCATTGACCAATAAATTTAGTTTCGATTATATATTTTCATCAGAACAATATTTGTCCAATCCTTCTGCAAACCAATGTAATTTTACTGATGGTTTTGCATTTCTATTGAAACCCGTTTTTGGTGGTAGTACCTATCAAAATATAGCTGTAATTCCGGGAACTACAACACCTGTAAAAGTAAATACCGTTCGTGGCTCTGGAACGATTTGTCCTGCCATAAATGAACAATTTTTCGATGCTTTTAATGGTACAAATCATCCAACAAATTTCAACGGACAAACCAAAGTTTTAAAAGCAGAAGCAACGGTAATTCCCGGAACATTATACCACATAAAATTAGTCATTGCAGACCAAGGGAACAATTTATATGATTCTGCTATTTTCTTAAAAGGCGGTAGTTTCAAAAGCGCAACCGACATTACAACCTCAAAAAATGCACCTTTTTGCTCTGGTGAAAATATTACATTAACGGCAAATCAATCAGGTACAAATTCGTATAAATGGTTTAAAAATGGGATTGAAATTATAGGTGAAACTAATCCTACCTATACTATTACTGACAATACAAATTTGAATGAAATTATTTATACCGTTCAAGTTACACTTGGCTCCACAACTTGTACTTCCGATGGTGAAATAAAAATTAAATTCAATCCATTGCCCCTTTTATCAAACCAAACTTTAATTCAATGCGATGATAATATTGATGGATTTTCAATTTTTAATTTAACAAAATTGGACAATGCCATCAGAAATAATGATCTCACACTTGGAAATGTAAATTACTATGAATCATTGGGCGGAATTGCCATTGCAAATCCATCTACATACCAAAATACTTCTCCAAATTCTCAAACTATTTATGCAAAAGTCTCTAATACTGCGGGTTGCTCGAGTAATGCAATTGTAACTTTACAAATATCAAATAATAGTATTCCACCTCAAAACGATATCGAAATTTGTGATGAAGATGGCACTTTCGATGGTAAAGCAAATTTTATTTTACCAACGCAATTGATTGGAGTTCCAAACACGCTTATTATCGAATATTACCTCAACTTGAACGATGCTGTAAAACAAACAAATCCTTTGACAAGTCCGTACAGAAATGCAATTCCAAATACTCAAACTATTTACGCAAGAGCAATAAACGGCTCAGATTGCTATGGAATTTCACCTATAAATTTGGTGGTAAATACGTTTAATCCTCCTAATTTTCAAGACGAATTAAAAACTTTATGCGATGGCAATTCAATCTATTTATCTGTAGCCAACAATTTCGCTTCATACAATTGGATTGGGAATAATGACTTTGATAATGAAATTGAAGTTACCTCAGCGGGAGAATATATCGTTGAAGTTACCGATGCAAATATATGCAAAGCCAGAAAGAAATTTATTGTAAAATCATCAGCCGCAGCTACAAATATTGATGCTATGACTGAAGATTTTTCAAGCCCAAATAATTCCATAACCATAACTTTTACTGACAATGGTGGCGATTATTTATTTTCTATAGATGGAATAAACTATCAAGAAAATCCTTTGTTTAATAATGTGTTAGCTGGAGAATATACCATTTATGTAAAAGACAAAAATGGATGTTTGCCCATAGCATCAAAAACCATTTATATATTGGATTTTCCGAAATTTTTTACACCAAATGGCGATGGTTTTAATGATACTTGGAGTATTGAAAACAGTCAAACAAAACCAAATACTATCATTTATATTTATGACAGATTTGGAAAGCTACTCAAACAACTCAATTCAAATTCATTGGGTTGGAATGGAACTTTCAATGGAGAAAACCTTCCTTCAGGCGATTATTGGTTTACTTTAACACTTTTTAACAATAAAACTATTAAAAGTCACTTCAGCCTTAAGAGATAATTAATTAAATTTGAAAGCTATTAAAACTTTCAAATGAGATCAAAGCTATTGTTGTTTCTGTTTATTACAAGTATAAATTGTTTTTCTCAATTTAGCAAAACACATTATATTCCGCCTGTATCAAATACGTTAACGTATGAAGCGCTTGAACAATATATCTACATTTCATGCCCAAGTCTGACGCCAATTAATTACAAAATTATCTCCATTGGAGGTTCATTTACTACTGGAACCGTTTCAAGAGACAATCCACAAGAAATTTTTATCGGTTCTGGAAGCAATACGCAACTTTTAATAAATGGAGCTGATGTAAACCGTGTTGTAAACAATAAAGGTTATATTATAGAAGCACAAGATTTAGTCTATGTATCTATTAGATTGACAGCGGCCAACAATAATCATGCTGGTGGTATCGTTTCAAAAGGTTTGGCAGCTTTAGGAAAAGAGTTTCGCATTGGCGCTTTTACAAATACTGGAATTGGAACTACAGACGAAAGGCACTATACTTTTGCATCAATTTTGGCTACTGAAAATAATACTTTGGTATCATTTAGCAATTTACAACCTGGAATTTCTTTAATTAACAATGCCGCCGTTGGAAATAATCCTGCAAGCATTATTCTGGATACTGGCGAAAGCTATGTTATTGCTGTTCAAGGTCCAAACAATGCCAATAAAGACGGTTTAATTGGTGGTTTAATAAAATCCGACAAACCAATAGTTGTTAATTGTGGTTCATTTGGAGGTACAAATGGAAGTGATAATTTAAGTTCAGATTTGGGATTTGACCAAATAGTATCTTCTGAAAGAACTGGTAAAGAGTATATTTTTATTCGTGGAAATGGCACCAACGCTATGGAAAAACCAATCATTATAGCCCATGAAGACAATACCGAAATATTTTTGAATAATAATTCAACTCCATACACCACTTTAAATGCTGGTCAATATATTGCTTTAAATGGTTCTCAATTTTCAACCCAACGCAATTTATATGTAAAAACCTCTAAAAATGTGTTTGCATATCAAGGCATTGGTGGAACCAATTTTGAAAGAAATCAGAATATGCATTTCGTACCACCATTAAGTTGCGAAACACCAAAAATAATTAATAATATTCCGTTAATTAACGAAGTAGGAAGCAACGGAAATTTTATTGGAACTGTTTGTATTGTTACCAAAACTGGAGCAACTTTAAATTTTATAATCAATGGCGTTTCTTACACATCGGCAAATTTGCCAACTTATATTTCTAGAAACGGTCCAAATTCTGTTATAGGAAATGTAGATTACGAAACCTACACTTTTGGTAACTTAACAGGAAATATATCAGTCATTTCCTCCGAATCTGTGTATTTATCCTATTATGGTTCTAGTGGCGCGGCAACTTACGGCGGATTTTATTCAGGATTTACTTTAAAACCTGAATTGGGTTTTAACAAAGCAAACCTTTTAGTTGAAAATTGTATTCCGAATGTAAAACTAGCCATAAGTACTTTAACATCTTTCGATAGTTTTGAGTGGTTTTTTAACGAAGTACTTATTCCTGGTGCCTCGTTAAATGGATACACGCCAACACAACCTGGATTTTATCATGTCAGAGCCAAAATTTCTGCATGTCCAACTGGCATTCCTTTGGAATCTGTTCGAGTTCCTGTAAGTTCTTGCCCAACCAATTTAGACAACGATTTGGCAAATGATAATATCGATATCGATTTTGACAACGATGGAATTACCAATTGTACTGAATCATTCGGGAATCAAATCATAAATACGGCTACAACAAATGGAAGCATTCCAAAAACAACAACCAATTATTCAACTTCTGTAACCAGTTCATTGCCAAGTGCTGCAAATCCGTTTTTAGGAAATACAGATGGTAGTTTTGTAACCGAAGTTCCTATTGGAAAAAATAAAAATGTAGTTTACAATATCGCTTTTTCTTCGCCAACCAACATCAGTTTAGAATATGTTACAACAGCAAATGCTACAGATTTAATCAATTC
>NZ_JANLVD010000187.1:0-1534 GCF_031363805.1 Flavobacterium sp.
CGCCAAGCCACGAGACGTTGGCAGAAATGGCAGAAAACCGCATAAATAACAAGAAAATTTAATACTAATAAACCTAAAATATAAACTAAATATGGATTTGAAAGATCAACTTAAACTAATTGCAGACAGAACAAAACACAAAGAAAGTATTCAAACTGAAGAAGCAACAAAAAACGCATTTGTAATGCCTTTTTTACAAAGTCTAGGTTATGATGTTTTCAATCCATTGGAAGTTGTTCCAGAATTTATCGCAGATATTGGAATTAAAAAAGGCGAAAAAATTGATTACGCAATTTTCAAAGATGGAAATCCAACAATTTTAGTAGAATGTAAAGATTGGCGACAAAACTTAAATGTTCACGACGGACAATTGCTAAGATATTTTCACGTTTCAAAAGCAAAATTTGGTTTATTGACAAACGGAATAACTTATAGATTTTATTCCGATTTAGTTGCGCCAAATAAAATGGACGAGAAACCATTTTTAGAATTCAACATAACCGATATCAAAGACAACCAAATTGAGGAATTGAAAAAATTTCATAAAGCAAATTTCGATGCTGAAAGCATTGTAAATACTGCAAGTGAAATGAAATTTATGAACGAACTCAAACATTTGCTTCATAAAGAATTAACAGAACCAAGTCCAGAATTTGTAAAACATTTTGCAAAGCAAGTTTATCCGAGCGTTGTAACTGCAAAAATTTTGGAACAATTCACAGAATTGACCAAAAAATCTGTTCAACATTATATTAGTGATTTAATTACCGAAAGATTAAAAACTGCATTATCAAAAGAAGACGAAAAAAATAAAGTTGAAAATTCTGCTGAAATTAGCGCGGAACAAAATCTCGAAGATATTAGCAAAGTGAATACAACCGAAGAAGAACTTGAAGGATTTTTAATCGTGAAAACAATTTTGCGACAAAAAATTCCAGCAACAAGAGTAACTTATCGAGATGCACAATCTTACTTTGCAATTTTTCTTGACGACAATAATCGAAAAGCAGTTTGTAGATTATACTTGAACGGTGGAAAAAAATTCATTGGAACTTTAGACGAAAACAAAAAAGAAACTAAAAATGAAATCCAAAGCTTGGACGATATTTTTAATTATTCAGCCGAGTTATTTAAGACAATCGAACAATATGAATAAATAAAGACACTATCTGCCAACAGCGGTTTAGTCTTATTACACCTGTAAAGTATATATTTTATTGGTACTCACAAAATTTAAAATTCAATTAGTACAACATAAGTACAACAAATCAAAAACTTTTTACAAAGCTGTATATCCCAATGCTATTAAGCTGCGCTTGGCGGTTCATTGCTTGGTATTCTGCTAATCGTCCACAATAATAGTTTTGGGTTGCTTTTGCATACCCATTGATCAAAAGCAAATCATTCAAACATTCTCCTCCTGGTAATAATACATATCCCAATTGCCTGTTCCAGTAGTCGTAATAGTTCTCCTGTTCTGTAACGATAGTTACAACCGTTTTAGGCGGCGCAACCGACAAAACGAAGTGCAAGG
>NZ_JANLVD010000031.1:0-7686 GCF_031363805.1 Flavobacterium sp.
TTAAAAAATCTCACTCTCCTTCAATTTTTCCATATTATTAACCAATTGAAGTTCGTCAACAAATTTTTGAATTTTTCCATTCATCACACCATCCATATCAAAAACATCCAAACCAATTCTGTGGTCTGTGACGCGTCCTTGTGAATAATTATAAGTACGAATTTTTGCAGAACGGTCACCTGAACTTACTTGCGAAGTACGTTTTGTAGCATCCTCTGCCTGCTTTTTCGCCAATTCTTGTTCGTATAAACGAGAACGCAAAACACCAAATGCTTTGTCTTTATTTTTATGTTGTGATTTTTGATCCTGACATTGCGCCACCAATCCAGTTGGAATATGTGTCAACCGAACAGCAGATTTTGTGGTATTTACTGATTGTCCGCCTGGTCCTGATGAACAGAAAAAATCGACACGAACATCGTTCATATCAATTTGCACATCAAACTCTTCCGCTTCAGGCAAAACCATCACTGTTGCTGCAGAAGTATGAACCCGACCTTGTGTTTCTGTTTGTGGTACACGTTGCACACGATGAACTCCCGCTTCAAATTTTAAAGTGCCGTAAACATCTTCGCCAGAAACTTCAAAAATAACTTCTTTGAATCCGCCAGAAGTTCCTTCATTCATATCGACTACAGAAGTTCTCCAACCTCTGTTTTCGCAATATTTGGTATACATTCTAAATAAATCGCCAGCAAAAATAGATGCTTCGTCTCCACCAGTTCCTGCACGAACCTCTACCATGACGTTTTTGGCATCTTCTGGATCCTTTGGAATAAGCAAAAATTTTATTTCTTCTTCCAATTCTGGCAATCTTTCTTTGGCTTCATCTAGTTGCATTTTTGCCATTTCTGTCATTTCGGCATCACTACCATCAGATATTATTTCATTGGCTTCGTCAATATTTGCCATTATTGAAACGTACTCGTCGCGTTTTTCGGCGAGTGCTTTCAATCCTTTGTATTCCTGATTGAGCTGTACGTATCGCTTTTGATCGGCAATTACGTCTGGCTGAATTATCAAATCAGATATTTCGTCAAATTTTTGTTTTATTATTTGAAGTCTGTCTAACATTTTTTCTTTCCTTTATTTGGAGTGCAAAAGTACAAAAAAGATTGCATACTACAGATTTACCTTTTCAGATTTTTATAGTTAGTACAATTTTCTACAAAACAAAAAATCCAAATCGATTAAGATTTGGATTTTGTTGAAATTTATTTGTTAGTATTAACCAGCGTTTATTACACTTTTGACAACGCCCTTCAAAGTCAAAACTTTTGGAGTTGCCTCTGCATTTGTAGTAACAGAAACTGTTTTTGTAAAAGCACCTAAATTGGCAGCATTATAAGTTGCTGTAACTATACCAGATTTTCCAGCTTTAATTGGTGTTTTTGTATAATTCGTTGCTGTGCAACCGCAAGAACCTTGCACATTTGTGATAACAACATCAGTTTTTCCAGTATTTTTGAATTCAAAAACAATGGCTTTTGGTTTATTTTGAGAAATTTCTCCCACATCGATAGTTTCGCTTTTCCAGGAAATTGTAGAAAGTGTAGCAAACGACATTAATCCTAATGTTAATGCTAAAAATGAAATTTTAATTGTGTTCATGATTTTAAAGTTTAATAAATTAATAAAATTGATTTGTCAAATTTGATAGTTCAAAATTAATACAGGAATTAGACGTGTGTTGTTAACCGATTTCAAATGTTTGTTAACGAGTTGTTAATAGTGATTCGCTAGAGAAATTTTGAGTAAATTTGGATAAATAAAAAGAACTTTAATTGAAAATAAACAAACTTAATAGCATTATTATTCTTGGTCTAGTAGCCATTATTGGCATTTTGATTGCCCAACTTTTATGGACTAAAGAAGCTTTTAATATCGAAGAAAAGAAATTTTCTCAAAAAGCACATATTGCTTTGCTAGAAGTAGTTAAGCATTTATATAAGAGTGATAATCATGAGATTCCAACTGAAAATCCGATTAAGAAAATTTCGAATGATTATTATATAGTCAATATTGATAATGATTTTGAACCCGAAATTTTAGAATTTTATCTTAATCAGGAATTTAAGAAAATAAATTTAATTACAGATTTTGAATACGCCATGTACAATTGTCAAAGTGATGAAATGGTTTACGGAAACTACATTTCGTCAGCAAATAATGCTTCGAAAAAAGCAACCGTTTATTTTCCAAAACATAAAAATTTGGTTTATTATTTTGCGATTCGCTTTCCGAGTCAAACTTCTTATTTATTCTCTTCTCTTAAATTTTGGTTTATACTTTCGCTGGCATTAATTGTCATTTTGTTGGTTTATGTATATTCAATTTACACTATTATCCAACAAAAAAAATATTCAGAATTGCAACGTGATTTTATTAATAATATGACTCACGAATTCAAAACACCATTGTCTTCCATTTTGATTGCTTCCAATTATTTGAACAAACAAGAAGCAATAGTTAAAGATGAAAAGCTTGAAAAATATACCCAAATCATTATCAATCAAAGTAATAAATTGAATAGGCATATTGAAAAATGGGATAATGTTCCCATGGTTTTGGATAAACAAAAGCTAGAAGTGGCGCCAATAATTGAAGGTGTCATTGAAGATATAAAATTAAAATATTCAAACATTGATGTAAAAATTAAAACCATTTTGCCAAAAATAAGTATTGATGCTGATGCTTTTCATTTCTCTAATTTGGTTTATAATTTAATAGACAATTCTATAAAATATTGCGATTCAACCCCTGAAATTACTATAAAAATTTCTATTACATACACACATTTCTTATTGGAAATTATTGATAACGGCATTGGAATTTCTGAAAAGAATTTGCCATTTATTTTTGATAAATTTTATCGTATTTCAAATCAAAAAAGCAATGAAACCGATGGTTTTGGTTTGGGATTGTACTATGTGAAAAAAGTTTGCACCTTACACCAATGGAAAATTTCTGTGAAAAATAATCCAGAAAATGGCATTACAACTTCAATAAGATTAACATAAAGTAGATGTGGAATATGAATAAAATTAAAATTTTGTATGCGGAAGACGATGAAACGCTGGCCTATTTGACCAAAGACAATTTGGAACAAAGTGGTTACAGCATCTTTCATTTTTCTGATGGAAATTCTTGCTTGGAAAATTTCAAAAAAGAAAATTTTGATATTTGCATTTTTGATATTATGATGCCAAAAATGGACGGATTTGAATTGGCAACAGAAATTAGAAAAATAAATACAGATATTCCTATCATATTTTTATCTGCAAAAACATTGAAAGAAGACAAACTAAAAGGATTGCGATTGGGTGCCGATGATTATTTGGTAAAACCCTTTAGCATTGAGGAATTGATACTAAAAATTGAAGTTTTTTTGAAACGTTCAAACAAAAATTTGATCAAACAAAATCATCAGTATTCAATTGGGAAATATAATTTTGATTCAGATAACTATTTGGTTTTTAATGATGATGAAAAAATAAATTTAACCCAACGAGAATCGGAACTTTTAAAACTTTTTCTGGACAATAAAAATATCGTTTTAAAGCGGGAAGAAATTTTAAAATCACTTTGGGGCGACGATGATTATTTTATGGGTAGAAGTCTAGATGTTTTTATATCGAGACTAAGAAAAATTTTGGCAAACGAAAATGGAATTGCTATTGAAAATTTGCATGGCATTGGGTTTAAATTTAAACTAGAATTATAAAACCAACAACCCAAATTCTCTCAAAGTATTGATAGGTTTTGAGTACCAAAACAACTCAAAATCCTCAAAATGTGTTTCAAAATCTATTTTCAATTCATTGAAAGTAGTCGTTTTAAAATTTGAAATAGAAACTTTTTGCAAATTAGTAACCAGCCAATCCGCTTTTTCTTTTTCTAATAAAATTTCGAAAGTTTCTTTTCTGTCATGAAAAGTAAGTTTTGTCATTTGCCATGAATTTCCTTTTTTTGATTTTGTAAATTCTTCACCAATTGGTTTTCCGCCTAACCAAATAATTTTAGCAGTTGATTTTATATTGAAATTATCAGATTTTTCAAGACATGAAACAATAAAATCATCTGCAATTTTGGTTTTCGGAATTTTGAAATCAAACCAATCTTGCAGTTCGAAATCGAATCCAATATTGTGCATGTAATTAAACAATGATTTTTTTAGTCCAAAACTAAATTTATCGTGATCTATTCCAGTTTTATCTGTAAAATTAATATCATTATTGGCAAATGTTATATTGTTTTGTTCTGGAATTACACCAAAAATTTCAGGATTTATTCCAACTGGACTGTGCGCAGTCATAGCAAATTGATGCCAAAATCCTGATTGCAAAATACCAGCTTCAAACAATTGGCGCACCATTTCTAGACTGTCAATTGTTTCTTGAATGGTTTGGGTTGGATAGCCATACATTAAATAAGCATGAACCATGACGCCAGCTTCGGTAAAATTTCGGGTTACTTGTGCCACTTGCTCAACGGTTACACCTTTGTCAATGAGTTTCAATAATCTATCTGATGCGACTTCCAATCCGCCTGAAATGGCAACACAACCAGATTGTGCAAGCAGAAAGCACAAATCTTGCGTGAAGCTTTTCTCAAAACGAATATTTGTCCACCATGTTACTGTTAGTTTACGTTTGATGATTTCCAATGCAACTTCACGCATTAAGGCTGGTGGCGCAGCTTCGTCTACAAAATGAAATCCGTTTTCGCCTGTAGAATCCATTAATTCTTCTATTCGATCAACGATTAGTTTGGCGGCAACGGGTTCATACAATTTGATGTAATCTAAAGAAATGTCGCAAAAAGTACATTTTCCCCAATAGCAACCGTGCGCCATGGTGAGCTTGTTCCATCGACCGTCGCTCCACAAACTGTGCATTGGATTGGCAATTTCTATTACTGAAATGTATTTGTCTAGATGTAAATCTGAATAATCTGGCGTGCCAACATTGGATTGTTTGTAGTCGGGTATTGTGGTATTATTTTTGTAAACGACTTGATTATTTTCAAGGATAAAAGTGCGTTTATAAGACACTTCGACAAGCTCAGTGTGACAGATAGAATCATATACTAATTCTACAGGAAGTTCGCCATCGTCTAGAGTGATAAAATCAAAAAATTCAAATACCCGAACATCTGTTAATGAGCGTAATTCTGTATTTGGGAAACCGCCACCCATGGATATTTTTACATCAGGAAAATGTTTTTTGACAAACTGTGCACAACGGAAAGCGGAATATAAATTTCCTGGAAAAGGAACAGAAATTAATAATAATTTGGGTTGTACCAATTCGATTTTTGCTTTGAGTAGTCTTAAAGTGATTTCATCGATATAAGATTTGGGTTGTTGTAAAGCGTTGTATAAATCGTCAAAAGAATTGGCACTTCTGCCTAAACGCTCAGCATATCGGCTGAAGCCAAAATTTTCATCGACACAATCGACAATATAATCGGATAAATCTTCGAGATACAAAGTTGCCAAATGTTTGGCTTTGTCTTGCATTCCCATATTGCCAAAAGCCCAATCTAGATCGTCCAATTGCTCGAAACGAGCCGCTTCTGGAAGAAAATTGCCTGAACAAATTTGTCTGGCTAATGTTGGATTTTTTCCTTGTAGAAATAAAATGACACTATCGATTGTTTTGATGTAATCGTGTTGAAGACTTAAAATTCGTTGTGAGTTGTAGGTTGTAGGTTGTCCTTCGACAAGTTCAGGCTGACAGCTGGAAGTATTAAAAATATTCTCTAATCCTTTTTTTGAAAACAATTCTAAAATGACTTCTATGCCCAAATCCATTTGAAAAGCCGAAATGTTTTTGGTATTCAAAAAACCTTTCAGATAAGCCGTGGCTGGATACGGCGTATTGAGTTGTGTGAATGGTGGCGTTATGAGAAGGAGGTCTTTCAATTAAAAATTTTGTTTTTGCAAAAGTAAGGTTTAAAGAATACAACTTAAAGGTAAAATGTTACTCTTTTTCATATTTTGACTTCAATTTAAAAAAAAATAAAAAAAAATTAAACCAATTAAAAACAATCATTTTTAATTAAAAAAGAAATCATAACCAATTGTTAAACGTATTTTTTTAGTTAATTTTTTCTTTAAATTTACTAAAAATTAAAACAAACCATAAAATGCCAAACGACTGTATTAGTTATCAAGATTCTGGATATTTTTCAAACCTAATTGTTGATTATTTGAATGAGAAAACAGAATTACAGTCGTTGTACAATAATTTTCCAAAAATTGAAGATTTTAAAGCTCAAATTGAAGAAAAAGAAAGCAATTTCAATGGCAATGACAATTTCAATAACAAAAGAAAAGTTTTAGTAAATTCATTAAAAAATCAGTATCAAAATTTTGAAATTTCTGAGGCAACCAAACAAAATATTGAACTTTTAAAGGATTCAAAAACGTTCACAATTACCACCGGACATCAATTAAATTTATTTACTGGACCTCTATATTTTCTATATAAAATTGTTTCAACGATTAATTTATGTAAACAATTAAAACAAGAATATCCATCTAATAATTTTGTTCCTATTTATTGGATGGCCACCGAAGATCATGACTTTCAAGAAATCAATCATTTTACTTTTAAAGGTAAAAAAATACAATGGAATATTAATTCTACTGGACCAGTTGGAAGATTGACTACAGAAGGTTTACAAGAAGTTTTTAATTTATTTGCGTCAGAACTCAATTCGAGCGAGAATGGAAATTTCCTCAAAAATCTTTTTACAGAAAGTTATTTAAAACATAAAACCCTTGCTGATGCAACACGACATTTAGCGAATACTTTATTTGGAGAACAAGGATTGGTGATTCTTGATGGTGATGATATTTCATTGAAATCGGAATATAAAAATATTATGAAAGACGAACTATTACACCAATCTTCTTTTAAAAATGTAAATGAATCTAATGAAAAATTAGAAAATTATTCAATACAAGTCAACCCAAGAGAAATTAATTTGTTTTATATTGAAGATAATCTTCGAGAACGCATTATTTTTGAAAATGAAATATATAAAATCAATAATACTAAAATTGAATTCTCTGAAGTTGAAATTTTAAAATTATTGGATTCAAATCCTGAAAAATTTAGTCCAAATGTAATTTTACGCCCTTTATATCAAGAAGTGATTTTGCCTAATTTATGCTATATTGGTGGCGGTGGAGAAATTGCTTATTGGTTAGAGCTAAAATCAAACTTTGATTATCATAATGTTACTTTCCCAATGTTGTTGGTTAGAAATTCTGTATTATTGGCTACTCAAAAACAACATGATAAAGCGGAAAAATTAGATTTATCGTGGGAAGATTTATTTTTAAATCAGCAAGAATTATATAATAAAAAAACCAAAGAATTATCTCAATTTACGATTGATTTTTCAGAGCAAAAAGCACATTTGAAAAAGCAATTTGAAAATTTATATACTATTGCAAACCAAACCGACAAATCATTTACTGGCGCTGTCAAAGCACAAGAAACAAAGCAAATTAAAGGTCTAGAAAATTTAGAGAAGCGTTTGCTAAAAGCCGAGAAAAGAGTTCATAATGAACAACTTGAACGTTTATTTTCTTTGCAAAATGAATTGTTTCCTAATCAAAGTTTACAGGAAAGAAAAGCAAATTTTTCGGAATTTTATCTAGAATATGGTTAT
>NZ_JANLVD010000226.1:0-6400 GCF_031363805.1 Flavobacterium sp.
GTCAAATATTAGGCATCACTCCGCGTGAGCGATAGCAGTGGAAAGCCCACAGCCTGACGAAGGAAGTGCGAGGACTTGTAACGAATAGCGCGACCCGAAGTTGCGAGGAGGAACGACGAAGCAATCTGAAGGGACACGCCATATCATTCGACAAGATCGGGATGAAAAAAATAAAAAAAAACATACCTTATATATATTGTATGTTTTTTGCGAAACCGTTATATTTGCGGTCATAAAATTATAATGATGATTAAGATTACTTTGCCTGATGGTTCGATTAAGGGATTTGAAAACGGTGTAACACCTATGGATGTTGCATTGAGTATTAGTGAAGGGTTGGCTAGAAATGTGATTTCGGCTAGTTTTAATGGGACAACAGTGGAAACTTCAACGAAATTGATGACGGATGGCTTTCTTATTTTATTCACTTGGAATGACAAGGATGGGAAAAAGGCTTTTTGGCATTCTACTTCGCACGTAATGGCGCAAGTTTTGGAAGAAATGTATCCTGGTTTAAAGCTGACACTTGGTCCTGCGATTGATAATGGATTCTATTATGATGTTGATTTTGGTGAAAATAAAATTGTAGAAGCGGATTTTAAGAAAATTGAAGATAGAATTTTAGAAATTTCTCGTGAAAAATATGAATTTAAATTACGGTCGGTTTCAAAAGCTGATGCACTGGAATTATATAAGGATAATGAATTCAAAACAGAGTTAATTACAAATCTTGAAGATGGCACAATTACATTTTGTGATCATGCGACTTTTACGGATTTGTGCCGTGGTGGACATATTCCGAATACTGGAATTATAAAAGCTGTAAAAATTATGAGTATTGCTGGCGCTTACTGGCGAGGGAATGAGAAAAACAAACAGTTGACTCGTGTTTATGGAACATCGTTCCCGAAGCAAAAAGATTTGACCGAATATTTAGAATTACTGGAGGAAGCAAAACGTCGTGATCATAGAAAACTTGGTAAAGAATTGGAATTGTTCGCTTTTTCTCAAAAAGTTGGTGCTGGTTTGCCGTTGTGGTTGCCAAAAGGTGCTGCTTTGCGTGACAGATTGGAGCAATTTTTGAAAAAAGCACAGAAAAAAGCGGGTTATGAGCAGGTGGTTACACCGCATATTGGTCAAAAGGAATTGTATGTGACATCGGGACACTATGCAAAATACGGCGCAGATAGTTTTCAGCCGATAAGCACTCCTGCTGAAGGTGAAGAGTTTTTATTGAAACCAATGAATTGTCCGCACCACTGCGAGATTTACAATACAAAACCTTGGTCTTATAAAGATTTGCCAAAACGTTATGCGGAATTTGGTACGGTTTACAGATATGAACAAAGTGGAGAATTGCACGGATTGACTCGCGTGAGGGGATTTACGCAAGACGATGCACATATTTTTTGCACGCCAGACCAATTGGATCAAGAGTTTAAGAATGTTATTGATTTGGTTTTGTATGTTTTTGGTTCACTTGGATTTGAGAATTTTACTGCTCAGATTTCTTTGAGAGATCAAGAAAATAGAGAAAAATATATAGGAAGCGATGAAAATTGGGAGAAGGCAGAAAATGCCATTATTAATGCTGCTGCCGACAAAGGATTGAAAACTGTTGTTGCCTATGGTGAAGCTGCCTTTTATGGTCCGAAATTAGATTTTATGGTTAAGGATGCTTTGGGAAGACAATGGCAATTGGGAACGATTCAGGTAGATTACAATTTGCCAGAGCGTTTTGAATTGACTTATAAAGGTTCTGATAATGAATTGCATACGCCAGTTATGATTCATAGAGCTCCATTTGGAAGTATGGAACGATTTATTGCAATTTTGATTGAACACACGGCAGGAAATTTCCCACTTTGGTTGATGCCCGAACAGGCTATAATATTATGTTTGAGTGAAAAATATGAAATTTATGCTAAAAAAGTTTTAAATCTGCTAGAAAATCACGAAATTCGCGCCCTAATTGACAACAGAAATGAGTCGATTGGCAGGAAAATTAGAGATGCAGAAATGCAAAAACTCCCATTCATGCTAATTGTAGGTGAGGAAGAAGAGAAAAATAATACTATTTCTATACGCCGTCATGGACAGGAAGGAAAAGGAAATATTACCGTTACAATTGACAAATTTGCTGAAATTGTCAATGAAGAAATAAGCAAAACGCTAAAAACATTTGAAGTTTAATTAAAAATTAAGAGCCATAGCAATTAGAAACAGTAGAGGTTACCAGCCTCGAGTAGAAAAAAAAGATGAACACAGAATAAATAATTTTATTCGCGTTCCAGAAGTACGTCTTGTAGGAGATAATGTGGAGCCAGGAGTTATAAAAACTTCGGAAGCTATGAAACTTGCCGACCAACTAGAATTGGATTTGGTAGAGATTTCTCCAAATGCAGAACCGCCAGTGTGTAAAATAATGGACTATAAAAAGTTTGTTTACATGCAAAAGAAACGTGAGAAGGAACTGAAAGCAAAATCTACTCAAATTGTAGTAAAAGAAATTCGTTTTGGTCCTCAAACAGATGAGCATGATTACGAATTTAAAAGAAAAAATGCCGAAAAGTTTCTGAAAGAAGGTTCAAAATTGAAAGCATTTGTATTCTTTAAAGGTCGTTCGATTATTTATAAAGATCAAGGTCAGATTTTATTATTAAGACTGGCTACAGATTTGGAAGAATATGGGAAGGTAGAAGCTATGCCAGTTTTGGAAGGAAAACGTATGATTATGTTTATTGCGCCTAAAAAAGGTAAATCAACCCAATCCGCACCAAAAGCAAAGGAAGGTCAACAAAAACCGGTTGTGAAAAATACAGAAGCTCAACCTAGTTCTGGTGAAAGCATTGAGTAAAATGACGACAGATTGCTTCGTACCTCGCAATGACAATACACAATGGATTGATTTGTGCAATTGCATAATAAGAATTTTGATGAACGATAGCAAACTGCGTCGTTCCTCGCAAAGATAGTAAGTAAGAATAAATTAAAAAATCTAGGAAAAAATGCCTAAAATGAAAACCAAATCTAGCGCCAAGAAACGATTCAAAGTTACTGGTTCTGGAAAGATTAAAAGAAAACATGCTTTTAAAAGTCATATTTTGACCAAAAAGTCTAAAAAACGTAAATTAGCCTTGACACACTCTGCGCTAGTTCACGCAACAGATATGAAAAGTATCAAACAACAATTAAGGATTATCTAAAAAGCCATTAGTGAAAAGCCACTAGCCATAAGTTTTAAACCTTTTGCCTAATGCCTATTTACTATTGCCTAGATAACCTTTAGGTTAAAACAATTTCAATAACCTTGGAGTATGGCCTTAAGTTCCTTTGATTAAATTCAGGACGCCTGCTACAAAAAAATGTAAAAATTATGCCAAGATCAGTAAATTCAGTTGCTAAAAGAGCAAGAAGAAAAAAAATAATGAAGCAAGCCAAAGGTTTCTTTGGCCGTCGTAAAAACGTTTGGACAGTTGCGAAAAATGCGGTGGAGAAAGCAATGTGCTACGCTTACCGTGATAGAAAAGTAAATAAGAGAAATTTCCGTTCTTTGTGGATTCAACGTATTAATGCTGGAGCTCGTTTGGAAGGAATGTCTTATTCACAATTCATGGGTCAAGCTAAGAAACACAATATCGAATTGAACCGTAAGGTTCTTGCAGATTTGGCTATGAATCACCCAGTTGCTTTCAAAGCTGTACTTAATAAAGTAAAATAAACGTTTTATCAACAAAATTTATACTTACATACTTATAGAAAATCCCAGTCGAAAGATTGGGATTTTTTTATACATGATTAATACATTTATCTTCTGATTTGATTCAATTTCAATATAAAATGCTACCGCAACTGCCCCAGATTGAAGCGGCAGCCCTGAGGAATTAAAAGCTATTTTTTCTGGGCTTTGCAAAGCGACCAAAGGAAGCTCTTGCAATGGCTTAGAAAAAAAGCTTTTAAGACGATGGCTAGAGCGGAAAGCTGGAAAAGGCTCAAAAAAAAACGTTTTATTTATTTTTTCTTAAAGAAAAATCTTTCATTGAAGATAATGACGGAAATTAAAATTAATGTGTAGGCAATAATTTGCATTTGATTGATTTCTTCCTTAAAATAAAAAATCGCCAGTACAAAATTTATTAAAGGATTGGTATACATTAAAATACCTACGGTGGAGGAATTGATCCCTTTTAAAGCAAATAAATTTAAGAACAGTGGAATAATGGTAAATACAATAACTATGACAATTAATAAAATATAAAAAATAGGTTCAGAAGGTATTTGACCGCTGTAAAATGGGAAAAATGGCAAAATTATAATGGATGCAATGACCATTTGAACTGTGAGTACTACAAATCTGTCGAATTTATTATTTTTCTGGCTTATTAAATAAAGTGCAAACGATACGGCTATGGTTAGACTATAAAACAAATCTGATAAATGCCCAAATGACAATATTGCACAGCTGAGAATGCATAAAAATACCGAAAACCATTGCCATGAACTGAGCTTTTCTTTTAATATAAAAAATGCCAGTATTGTGGTGATAATGGGACAAATTAAATAGGCAAATGAGGCAGATTTTAAGCTTACGTGATTGACTGCATAAATGAATAAAAACCAATTTAGGATTAATAATAAGCCGCCAAAAGCTGTTAAAAATATAGCTTTGAACTTTTGATTGGTTTGTGAATTTTTTAGTATTTGTAAATCATTTTTAATGATTTTTTTTCTAAAAATTAGATTGATAATAAGCAATAAAACAGTAGCAAGAAAAACCCTATAAAACAAAATATCTAACGATGGGTAATCGTGCAGTGGTTTTAGTGCCAAACTAAAAAATCCCCAAATAATAAATGATGATAAAGCGGCTAAATAATACTTGTTGATTTGCATAAATAAAAATTCAGGACAAAAGTAGTTATAAGTTTGCTCTGAATTATATTTTAAGAATTATTTAAACGATTTGTAGTTTAAAATAAAATCTGCGTAAAATTTGCATACTTGGCCGAAACTGAATACACTTTTTGTATAAACTGCACATTGCTTTTGAATTTACAAGTTTCTTTACTGTTGATTGCGTGAGTGATAGCAATGGAAATCCTTTTTATTTTTTCTTTAAAAATAAAAAGATTGCAATGCATAGCACGACCCGAAGTTGCGAGGAGGAACGACGAAGCGACTTCGGGGCACGCCCAAATAAATCTTATAATTAGTGAGAAGCTTCTACTTCAATATTGTCAACGTGGATGTTTTGTTTTTTGAGTATCGCTTTTACTAGAATAGCAAATAATGTCAGGTAACCAAAACAAACTACAGCTACAATATAGGAATGGTGGATTCCAATAATATCTGATAATTTACCTTGAATAGGAGGAATAATTCCGCCACCCAAAATCATCATTACTAAAAATGCAGAACCTTGCGAAGTATATTTTCCAAGTCCAATAATTGATAAACTAAAAATTGCTGGCCACATAATACTACAAGCCAAACCTCCAGCTAAAAAGGCGTAAATAGCAACAGTTCCTGTGGTTGATAATCCTATGAGCATAGCTATGATGCCTAAACTTCCAAAAACCATTAATGTTTTTGCAGGCTTGTCCTTGCTGTAAAAGAAAGCTGCAATTTGAATGAATACACATATTATATAGCAATAAAGCGGTTTCATGTCTTTTCCAGAGAGTATATTTACACCCAATATAATTCCAAAGGCAATAATTGGAATTATGATTAAAGCTAATGTTTTTTTGCTTCCTTGCAAGTTGAAAACACTTATAGCTCCAGCCCAACGCCCAATCATCAAACTACCCCAATACATGGATACATATGGCGCAATATTTGACGAAGGCATACTTCCAAATTCTGGTAATTTGAGTAATTCACCCAAGTTGCTTCCAATGGCCACTTCTACACCAACATAGGTAAAAATGGCAAGCATTCCTAAAACCAGTTGTGGATATTGCATAGCGCCCCATCCCTCCGATTTTTTTTGAGCTGAAAAATACGACAATAGAATTCCACCAAGAACTACCAATAATGCACCAGAAAGCCACATCATTCTATACTTTTCTAGAGGTTCCTTTATCGCTTTTATATCGGATTCATTGGATTTTATTTTAGCATCAATTTGTAATAATTCTGGAGAATTGGCAACATAAGATGTTCTTGCTAAATCAAATCGTATGGTTTCATTTTCTTTATTTAAAGATTCGATTTTTTTGGCTTCTTCGCTTTTATAACTTCTGAAAATTGGTGTAAAACAAACTGCCAATAATACAGTCATAATCACCAATGTTCTCAAAGCTTTATTGGCTTTTTCCATGGGTTCTATAGAAATACCGCTGGGTACTTTTTTGGAAAAATAAAACAAGGCTGCCGCAGCAATAAATAATAATCCCAC
>NZ_JANLVD010000254.1:0-10104 GCF_031363805.1 Flavobacterium sp.
AACACCATTTACGCCTACTACCATAATTACATAAGGTTTCTTATTGGCTGGAATTTCAAATTCAGTAGCTTCACCTCTATTTGTTTCTGACAATAATCCAGCAATTTCTTCTCGAAGTATTTTATTTAATTCCTCGGTTCCTAGGTATTTATCTTCTGCTACTCTAGCTTCAATACGTTTGATGATTTTTAATGTAGTTTCTACTCCTACGTCTGATGATACTAAAACTTCTTCCAAATTATCCAGAACATCTTCATCGACTTTAGATTTTCCAGCAACGGCTTTGGTTAGTTTAGAAAAAAAAGAGCTGCTAGATTTTTCTAGACCTTTGTCTAAATTTTGTTTTTCTTGTTCGTTTAAGATTGGCTCTTTCTTGTCTGAAGAGAATAATTTTTTAAAAAAACTCATTTTTTAAATTGATTAGATTATTAGACTTTTAGATTATTAGACTAAAAACCGAAAATTTAATAGGAGCCTAAAGTTTTCGTTTTAGCCCTGATGAAGTGGAAATCCTTTTTTGTGGTTTTGTACTTCGACAGGCTCAGTATGACAAAACCACAAAAAAGATTGAAACGACAGCAGGAATATGGATTATTAAAATGCCCGAATGTTTTGCTCTTAAAAATATTGCTTACAAATATAAAATAAAAAAGCTACTTCCGAAAGAAAGTAGCTTTAGTATATTTTGTATTTGATTATTTCTTTTTCAAGAATGTATCTACATCTTCTGGAGACATGATTGACTCTACAAAAGTGTAAGCACCAGTTTTTGGAGATTTTACCATTTTGATAGCTTTAGATAATCTCTTAGAAGCTGTTTGTAAAGATGCTACGGTTTTCTTTGCCATGACTTATATTATTTAATTTCTTTATGAACAGTTACTCTTTTCAATACAGGATTGAATTTTTTAATCTCCAAACGATCTGGAGTATTTTTTTTGTTTTTAGTTGTAATGTAACGTGAAGTTCCAGCTACTCCAGAAGTTTTATGTTCTGTACATTCTAAAATTACTTGTATTCTATTGCCTTTCTTTGCCATCTTGCTATATAGTTTTTTGGATCAGATTATTTAATAAATCCTTGTGACTGCGCTTTTTTCAAAACTGCAGCAATTCCATTTTTATTAATCGTTTTAATTGTAGAAGCAGCTACTCTTAAAGTAATCCATCTATCTTCTTCAGCTAGGTAAAAACGTTTTTTAAGCAAGTTTACAGAGAATTTTCTCTTTGTCTTGTTCATCGCGTGAGAAACGTTATTTCCTACCATCGCTCTTTTACCAGTAAGGTCACAAACTCTTGACATTATGTTATGTTTTATCGTTATTCAAAATTCAGAGTGCAAAATAACAAAAAATAAATGGTTGTAGCAAATTAAATTTAATAGTTTTTTAAAATTTCTTTATAAATAATTTCAAAAGCTTTATTTACAGTTCTATCAATGACTTTCTCTCGTGGTTGTCCAAATTGAAATTCCTTCGAGAAAACACCATTTGGAGTTGCAATTCCAATAAAAACTGTTCCAACTTCTACATCAGAATCGCCTTTATTTGGCCCAGCATTTCCTGTGGTTGCAATAGCAAAATCTGATTTTAATATTTTTTGAGATTGCAAAGCCATTGCTTCTACTACTTGTTTGCTGACTACAGAAAACTGATTGATTATTTCTTGTGAAACATTTAAAATATTGACCTTAGACTCAGTTGAATAGCCTACAATACTTCCTTTGTAATAGCCTGAAGATCCTGAAACCGATGTAATTATCGAAGCTATTTTGCCTCCAGTGCAACTTTCAGCAGTAGAAATCGTAAAGTTTTTTTCGGTTAAAATTTTCCCTAAAACAACCTCGATGGTTTCGTCTTCTTCAAAACCTACAATACAATCTGAAATGAGAACTTTTAACTTTTCAACTTGATTTTTTATTCCAGATTTTAAAATTTCTTCGCTTGTTCCTCGAGCTGTTAATCGCAAACGAACTCTTCCTGGACTTGGCAAATAGGCCAATTTTATGAATTGAGGCAAATTGTCTTCTACCGATTCTATTCGTTCTGCCAATAAACTCTCGCCAACGCCGTAAGTTAAAATGGTTTGATGAATGATAAATGGACGTTCGAATTTGGCTATTAATTTTGGAATTACTTCATTTGCCATGATGTATTTCATCTCGTAAGGAACACCTGGCAAAGATATAAAAACAGTGTTTTCCTTCTGCATCCACATGCCTGGCGCGGTGCCCACTTGATTGAAAAGTACTTCGCATTTTGAAGGCACAAGCGCTTGGTCTTTATTCATTTGTGTAATGGGACGCTTGAAAAAATTTTCAATCATTTCAGTTACATGATCTAAAACTTTTTGATTATAAACCAACTCATCATCAAAATATTCACACAATGTTTTTTTGGTTATATCATCTTTTGTAGGACCTAAACCACCAGTAATAATAACAACATCAACTTTATTTTGAAGTGTAGAAAGTGTTTTTAAAATATGCTCTTTATTGTCTGTAATGGAAAGCATTTCATGGACTTGAATCCCAATTTTATCCAGAGATTTGGCTATAATTCCAGAATTTGTATCTACAATTTGACCAATAAGAATTTCGTCGCCAACAGTTACTATACTTGCTTTCATTATAATATTAAATATTAGTTTTGGGTTTTAAACCTTGGTAGAATTATAAACTGAAATCTTTTTTAACTTCCGTTAAAGCGGCGTCTACTCTTTTTGAAAGACTTTTAAAAACTTCTTCAATTTCTTTTTTCTTTCCTAAATTTTTGGTCCATTTTTCGATTTGAAGAATTTCTTCATGTGCATTTTCCATGCCCAAAAGGTCAAGTGTAGGCTTGGTTTTGTGTGCAAAAGCATAAGCTTGAGAATGGTTTTTCTCTTTTATACCTTCCTTTATTTGTTGTAAATCTTCGGGTACTTCAGTTATAAAGAGATTGAGTATTTGTAATACAAAATCCTTGTCATCGTCTGAAATTGCATAAACTTTTGCTAAATTGTAATGTATTGCCATCTATTTAATTTGAATTCTAAATAATTTATTACCTTCCAAAAACCCTTCCAAAACATCCTCAGAATTTACTTTTGCAACTCCTGAGGGTGTTCCTGTAAAAATAATATCTCCAATTTTTAAGGTGAAAAATTGAGAAACATAACTTATTAGCTCATCAATTTTCCACAACATATTGTCCGTATTCCCACTTTGAACAGTCTCACCGTTTTTGGTTAGATCAAATTTAACATTTTCTAATGAATTGAAAGTGTTTTTATGCAAAAAATCTCCAATCACAGCAGAACCGTCAAAAGCCTTGGCTTTTTCCCAAGGCAATCCTTTTTCTTTGAGTTTATCTTGTAGGTCACGAGCTGTAAAATCGATTCCAACACTTATTTCATCATAATATTTATGAGCAAATTTGGTGTCAACATATTTTCCTACTTTGCTAATTTTGACGATTAATTCAATTTCATGGTGCACATCGTTTGAAAATTCTGGAATTACAAATGGATGTTGTTTTAACAAAACCGCAGAATCTGGTTTTAAAAAAACTACAGGTTCTGTTGGACGTTCATTTTGTAATTCCGCTATGTGTTCGGTGTAGTTGCGACCTATGCAGATTATTTTCATTTCTTAAAATTCAAAGATTTAATGATTCAAAAATTGAAAGATTAAATTATTTAGTATTTAGTTTTCTTAGTTTAATTGCTGTTAAAACTTTCTTTGTATATAGCGGAAAATCGGCGTTTTGAATCCAACTAAAATATCCAGGTTCGGTTTCAAGCACTTTATCAACTTTGACTCCTTTGTGTTTTCCAAAAGTGAAAATTTCTTCGTTGTCTTTATCAAAAGCTATCATGCCTGCAAAATCTGCTATTTTTTTTCGGGTTGTAAATTCTGAAAGCGATTTCATATCATTTTCCAATTCTGGATAGCGATCAAGTTGGGCTTTCAAGATTTCGTAGGTTGCCATGGTATCTGCTTCGGCAGAATGCGCGTTTTCCAATGATTTTCCTGTATAGAATTTCAATGCTGCACCCAAAGTACGCTCTTCCATTTTATGGAAAACTGTTTGCACATCGACGGAAACTCTATTTTTCATATCAAAATCCACTCCAGCGCGAAGTAATTCTTCTGCCAGCAACGGAATATCAAATCTATCTGAATTGAAACCTGCCAAATCCGAATCTTTGATGATATTATAAACCTGAGAAGCCAATTCGTTAAATGTTGGCTCATTGGCTACTTTTTCATCTGTTATTCCATGTACTGCTGTGGTTTGTGCTGGAATTGGAATGGTTGGATTGACGAGCCATGTTTTGCTTTCTTTGTTTCCGTTGGGGAAAACTTTAAAGATTGATATTTCTACAATTCTGTCTTTTCCGATGTCGATTCCTGTAGTTTCAAGGTCGAAAAAGCAAATTGGTCGTGTTAATTTGAGTTCCATTTAATTTTTTTGTGTTGTTACAAATATAAAAGTTTCAAAGCTACAAAGTTTCAAAGTTTTAAAATTTTTTATTTTAAATTAAAAGAAAATACAGATTACAGAAATTTACAAATGTGGTTATGAAGTAAAAGCTCCCAAGTAGCCCTGATTGCAGTGAAAATCCTTTTTTTTATAGTGTCACACTGAGCCTGTCGAAGTGTGACGCTATAAAAAAAGATTGCAACGGAAAGCAGGAAATAGCTTCAAAAAAAAAGCGACTCAAAATTTGAATCGCTTTTTTTACTTTAATTATTTTTTAGAAATCTCTATTGATATCGAATGCTTCTAGGTAATCTGCTACACGTTTTACAAAACTTCCGCCTAAAGCGCCATCGACTACGCGGTGATCATAGGAATGCGAAAGGAACATTTTTTGACGAATTCCGATAAAATCGCCTTCGGGTGTTTCTATAACTGCTGGCACTTTTCGGATGGCTCCGAGTGCAAGAATTCCTACTTGTGGTTGGTTAATAATTGGGGTTCCGAAAACAGAACCAAAAGTTCCAACATTTGTAACTGTATAGGTTCCGCCTTGAGTATCGTCTGGTTTTAGCTTTCCTGTTTTTGCACGATTTCCAAGATCATTTACTGCTTTTGCCATTCCGACAAGGTTTAATTGATCTGCATTTTTAATGACTGGAACAATTAAATTTCCGTTTGGCAATGCGGCTGCCATTCCAAGATTTATATTTTTCTTTTTGATGATGTAATCGCCATCAACAGAGATATTCATGCCTGGAAAATCCTTCAAGGCTTTTGCAACGGCTTCCATCATAATTGGTGTGAAAGTTAGTTTTTCACCTTCGCGTTTTTCGAAAGCTACTTTTACTTTTTCTCGCCACTTCACAATATTGGTCACATCTACTTCGATAAATGATTGCACGTGTGCCGATGTTTGAACCGAAGCGACCATGTAGCCAGAAATAAGCTTACGCATTCTGTCCATTTCAATAATTTCATCACCACCATTTACCGATTGAGGTACAGATGTTGGTTGTATGTTTTGAGTAACGGGTTTTTGTATTTGAGATATTTCTTGCTGTTCGTTTGCTACCTTAACTTCAACATTTGGCGTTATAATTTGAGACTTTCGAGCTTCAATGTAAGCCAAAATATCTTCTTTGGTTAACCTTCCATCTTTTCCTGAGCCACCAACCAAGTCAAGTTCTAAAAAGGTTATTCCTTCTGCTTTGGCTATATTTCTAACCAATGGTGAATAAAATTTATCTGAATTGGAAGAATCTAATATTGGTAATATTGATTCTTTTGCAGCTTCAATTGATTTTTCGATTTCTGTAGCAGCAACTTGAACTTCTGGTTTTGGTGATTCAATTATTGCATTTTCTGCATCGGTTTCAATAATAGCAATGGTTTGACCAACCTGAACCAAATCATCTTTTTTAAATAATTGTTCTACCAAAATACCAGAAACTTCGCTAGGCACTTCGCTATCTACTTTGTCTGTAGCTATTTCCAGCACCGCTTCGTCCATTTCTATTTTATCGCCTACTTGTTTTAACCAATTGGTGATGGTTGCCTCTGCAACGCTTTCTCCCATTTTTGGAAGTTTCAATTCAAATCTTGCCATATTGTTTGCCTAAAAGGTGGTTTTGGTTTTGATTGTGCAAAAATACTAAAAGTTTTTAGTTTTAACCACGAATTGCACAAATTTGCACAAATTCAAAAAAAGCTAAATTTATTATTTTAAATCTGATACTAAAATAACTTCGCCTCGATCATTGCTGCTATTGCTACCGATAATGTATTTAGAGTTGGCAATATAATTTTTAAATCTAATGTTTTTTGATTTTTTAGCTTCCATAAAACTGATTATTTCATTGAAAGAAAAAGAATTAATATCGAAAATAATTTCGTAATTAGTATGTTTTCTATTTGTAAATTTTTTAAAATCATTACAATAAAATACATTTTTTTTACAGCTTAAAACTGAATTTGATTTTGAGAAAAAAATATATTCGTCAACTAAAAATTTTTTATTTATTTGTTTATTTTTTTTGGAATTACTAAAAACAAAACTACCAAATCTCATAAAAACATCGAACAAAAGCGATTGATGAAAATGTTTTTTGTAAAAAAAATTCATAGCTTCTTGAAAGCGTTTCATATAAGTATTGTCTTTTACGGTACTTTCTCCTTTGTAATGTATGACAGTTGTTTCGTGAAAATAATAATTGGATTTTCCTTTCAGAGAAACCATATAAGACAAATCAATATCGTCGGAATACATAAAACAATTTTCGTCAAAACCGCCTACTTCGAGATACAATTCTCGTTTCATGACCATAAATGCTCCTACTAGAATATCGACTTTTCCTGTTTCATTTTCATTTAAATGCTGCGCATAATATTTCCCGAAGTAATTGGATACTTTATACAAGCCGAAAATTTTGGTGAACGCTACGAATGGAGTAGGAACGCCACGCTTGGATTCTGGTAAGAAATTTCCAGTTCCATCAATGAGTTTGCAACCAACAATTCCTAGATTTTTTTGTTTTTGGGCAAAATCTAAAATTTTTATAAAAGTATCTTCGGCTACGACCGTATCTGGATTGAGAATGCAAATATATTTGCCTTCGGCTTGGGCAACTCCAATATTATTACCTTTTGGAAAGCCTGAATTTTCTTTGTTTTCGATGAGTTTTACATTTGGAAAACGAGATTTCATCATAGCAAAACTATCATCGGGCGAATTATTATCGACTACAATAATTTCGGCATCAATATTTTGAATGGCTTTTTGCACGCTAAGCACGCATAGTTCTAGAAAATAACGAACATTGTAGTTGAGGATTATGATGGATAGTTGCATACTGTATATTTATAGCAACTTGGTTAAGTCGTTGGGATTTTTGGCATTGTTCCAAAAAAGTATCAAATCTAGTTGATTTTTATCTTTTAATATTTTATAAAATAAAGTAGTTTGCTTCGATATTACTATTGAATAACAATTGTATTGAGTGCTATATTTTCCCATTTCAGATTTTAGTGATAAAGTTTTAAGAAATTCATCCACTAAATCTTCAAATTTCTGTACTTCAATGGCATTCCATTTTAATAAAATAAAATCCATCTCTAAATAATAACTACTTATTGCTTGCGGCTTCCATTCAATGGTTAGAATCATTTTAAAAACGGATAACGCAATTTGGTTTTTCGTTTCATTTCTTCGTGTGAAATCCCTAATCCTTGCTCAGACTCACGCAATCCCTTTTCAATGACTTTAGCAAATAATGGATGATCTTCAATATTTGCATAAATTTTTTCTTCTACATTATATTCTATTGTTGGTTCTTCTACTTTAAAAATAATTGAATCTGAAACTTTATATTTTTTGTTTGAATTATCCATTACATTTGAATTTAAAATCAAATATACAAAATAATTTTAAAAAAAAGATAGCCCAAAAGTTTGTAGAAATTCCCAAAACTTAATCTGATAGCCCCGATTGAAGCCGATATCCCACGTGTCATTGCGAGGAGGAACGACGAAGCAATCTCGTGGATAAAGGCGAAAGCGGGAAAATAACATAGCAAATAAATCCCGAACCATTTGCTCCTAAAAGAATTCGTAATTCGTAATTTAATACCTTACTTTTGCAAAAAAATATACTTGTGAATTACTTATCTGTTGAAAATATTTCGAAATCGTTTGGCGAAAGGACTTTGTTTAAAGACATTTCGTTTGGGATTAATAAAGATCAAAAAATTGCTTTTATTGCTAAAAATGGTTCTGGAAAAACGACCATAATGAGCATCATAAATGGTTTAGAAGAGCCTGATACTGGTCAAGTTGTGCTTAGAAAAAGTATTAAAATGGCGTTTTTGTCGCAAAATACTAATTTGCAGGAAGAATTGACTATTGAGGAAAGTATTTTTGCATCGGATAATGAGACTTTAAAAGTGATTGAACAATACGAAAAAGCGTTGGGAAATCCAGATGATGCCGATGCGTATCAAAAAGCATTCGATGATATGGATCGCCACGATGCTTGGGATTTTGAAACGCAATACAAGCAAATTCTATCCAGACTTAAACTCGAAGATTTTAAAATTAAGGTAAAAAATATGTCGGGCGGACAGAAAAAACGTTTGTCGCTGGCTATAATTTTGATTAATCGTCCTGATTTGTTAATTCTTGACGAACCTACGAATCACTTGGATTTGGAGATGATTGAATGGCTGGAAAGTTATTTTGCTAAAGAAAATATCACGTTGTTTATGGTTACTCACGACCGTTTCTTTTTAGAACGTGTTTGTAACGAAATTATAGAATTAGATAACGGAAAATTATACCAATATAAAGGAAATTATTCGTATTATTTAGAAAAAAAAGAAGAACGTTTGGCTTCTGAAAATTCAAGTATCGATAAAGCTCAAAACTTGTTTGTAAAAGAATTGGCTTGGATGCGCCGCCAACCCAAAGCACGAACTACAAAATCGAAATCGCGTCAAGATGATTTTTACGATATTAAAGAAAAAGCAGAAAGCAGACGAAAAGAAAATGTCGTTGAACTTGAAATTAATATGGAACGCATGGGAAGCAAGATTATTGAGCTTCACAAAATTTCTAAAAAATTTAAAGATCATGTTATTTTAGATAATTTTAGTTACGATTTTCAGCGTGGTGCCAGAATTGGTATCATTGGTAAAAATGGTACTGGAAAATCAACTTTTTTAAATTTATTGACGGGAACTATTCCGCTTGATGGCGGAAAAGTTGTGGTGGGAGAAACCATCAAAATTGGTTATTATACGCAAAGTGGTATTAATCCAAAACCAGGTCAGCGTGTTATTGATGTGATTAAAGAGTATGGCGAATATATTCCCTTGATGAAAGGCAAAATAATAT
This sequence comes from Flavobacterium sp., assembly GCF_031363805.1. Taxonomy (GTDB): domain Bacteria; phylum Bacteroidota; class Bacteroidia; order Flavobacteriales; family Flavobacteriaceae; genus Flavobacterium. The sequence goes on from NZ_JANLVD010000254.1 coordinate 9,353, forward strand.
CGGCATCGCAATTGTTGGAACGTTTTCTATTTGATTCTAAAAAACAATATGATTTTGTTGAGAAACTGAGTGGTGGCGAATTAAAACGATTGTATTTGTGTACCGTTTTGATTCAGAATCCTAACTTTTTAATCCTTGATGAGCCAACCAATGATTTGGATATTGTAACATTGAACGTTCTTGAAAGTTTTCTTTTAGATTTTCCGGGTTGTTTGCTTGTGGTGTCGCACGACCGTTATTTTATGGATAAAATTGTAGATCATTTATTTGTTTTTCGTGGTCAAGGAGAAATTGAAAATTTTCCAGGGAATTATTCCGATTTTAGAGCTTATGAAGACAGTGCCGATGTAGCTCAAAAAGAGGAAAACAAAGCAGAAAAGAAAGAATGGAAACAAAACAATCCAACTGGAAATTTAACGTTCAACGAGCAAAAGGAATATCAAAAAATTGAAAAAGAAATTAAAGATTTAGAGCTTGAAAAGGTCAAAATTGAACAACTATTTTCCGATGGAAAAGTACTTGATGGAGATATTTCGGCAAAAGCCAAAGAACTCGAAAACATTATCAATAAAATGGAAGATCGAGAAGAACGCTGGTTTGAATTGAGTGCAAAAATGGAAGGATAAATTTAAACACAGATTTCACAGATTTACACAAATTTAATCTGTGCTAATCTGTGAAATCTGTGTTAAAGAAATGCTATTTCAAATTAAATCATATCTAAAATTCCTCTGGAACTCCAAAAACGAACA
>NZ_JANLVD010000043.1:0-5669 GCF_031363805.1 Flavobacterium sp.
TTGATTTTTTATGAATGGTTACACCTTCAAGCAGCTCACCATTTTGACCACTTTTTTTGTTGACTTTAATATTTATATTTCCAATAGTACTAAACTGACCTTCTGCAATAGCCATAGTAGGTTTGACTTGCGCTAAATTTCGACGAAAATTTACAAATTTATAATCGGCATACGGAATTACATTGTTAGCAAAAAAGAAAGCTGCAATACTCAATATTAATATAAAAATACTCAAACCAGAAATAGTTCTTCTAAAAGATATTCCTGCCGATTTCATAGCTGCAAATTCATAGTTTTCTGCCAAATCACCAAAAGTCATAATGGCAGAAAGCAATACCGAAAGTGGCAAAACCAAAGGTACTAAACTTGGCATTTTAAACATCAGAAACTTGAATATCATAATCAAATCCAAATCTTTACCTGCCAGTTCAGATATAAATAACCAAATGGTTTGTAAAATAAAGGTAAAAAATAATATTACAAATACAGATGTAAATGAAATTAAATAGGTTTTTAAAAGATATCTATCAAGAATTTTCATTCTTATTAATCCAATTTATTAATGTAGTAATTCGGGTATTTGTTGGCTGCAAAAGTAAACTGATTTTTTGGTAATGCCTGATTGGTTTTGAAAGTATTAACACTCAAAGTAACCTTTGTACCATTTTTACTTTGTGTAATGGTATTATAGATTTGATTGGTTTTTGTATCTACACCAACAAGAATTTGTTTTCTATCATCTTTTGAACTGATTGGAATTAATTTCACATATTGAATTTTCTTTCCTGATACATTTTGTGAAATATCCCAAGCATATTTGAATCCTTTGTTAAAAAAAGTTAACATTTTTGCTGGCGTGTCTGCATCATCGTCACTTCCGCCAATATTAGCAATAGAAATCTCTTCGTCTTCTGTCGAAATTGTATATATTTTTTTCCCGTCAGAAAGCTTTGTAACTCCCATAAAGTTCAATAAATATTGGCTTCCGCTTAAAGTGACATTTCCTTTGCTATTTTGATTCACTTTTTCTTTAGTATTTTCTAATTTATAACTAAAATCAATTTGAATATTTTTATAACTTTTTGCTGTGGCAGAAACTTTGTCCAATAAAGCCTTTGCTTTTGTAGCATCTTGTGCATAACTATTTAAAGTTATCATTACCAATAAAACTATTATCTTTTTCATCTTTTTAATTGTTATTTTTTTCATTGTCGAAAAATTGTTCCAGAGCAATAAAATCTGGAATATTTACCGCTCTTGCCTTGCTTCCTTCAAATGGACCCACAATTCCAGCGGCTTCCAATTGATCAATTAATCTTCCTGCACGATTGTATCCTAATTTTAATTTCCGTTGTATTAATGATGCCGAACCTTGTTGTGCAGTCACGATAACTTCGGCAGCTTCTCTAAACAAAGAATCTCTGTCTGCTATATCGATATCAAGAGTTATTCCACTATCTTCACCGATAAATTCTGGCAGCAAATAAGCAGTTGCATATGCTTTTTGAGAGCCAATAAATTCTGTGATTTTATCAACTTCTGGCGTATCGACAAAAGCACATTGTACACGAACTAAATCGTTTCCGTTGCTAAAAAGCATATCGCCACGACCAATCAATTGATCTGCTCCACCTGAATCCAGAATGGTTCTGGAATCTATTTTTGATGTTACTCTAAAAGCAATTCTCGCAGGAAAATTGGCTTTAATCATTCCTGTAATTACGTTTACCGAAGGTCGTTGTGTAGCAATGATTAAATGTATTCCAATAGCACGAGCCAATTGTGCCAAACGAGCAATAGGTAGTTCAACTTCTTTCCCAGCGGTCATAATTAAATCGGCAAACTCATCGACAACCAAAACAATGTAAGGCAAAAAACGATGTCCAGCTTCAGGATTCAATTTTCGTTGTTTGAACTTGTCATTATATTCTTTAATGTTCCGAACCATAGCATCTTTTAACAAAGAATAACGGTTATCCATTTCTACACAAAGTGAATTTAATGTGGCAATTACTTTTGAATTATCTGTAATAATGGCTTCATCAACATCGGGTAATTTGGCTAAATAATGACGCTCAATTTTGTTGAAAAGTGTTAGTTCTACTTTTTTAGGATCGACCAAAACAAATTTGACTTCCGCAGGATGTTTTTTGTATAATAATGATGTCAAAACGGCATTCAACCCAACAGATTTTCCTTGTCCAGTTGCTCCAGCCATTAATAAGTGAGGCATTTTTGCCAAATCGACTACAAAAGTTTCGTTAGAAATTGTTTTTCCTAGAGCGATTGGCAATTCCATTTCTGCTTCTTGAAATTTGGCTGAACCAATGACAGATTTCATGGAAACCATACTTGGATTTTTATTTGGAACTTCAATACCAATGGTTCCTTTTCCGGGAATTGGTGCAATAATACGAATGCCTAATGCTGAAAGCGACAAGGCAATATCATCTTCCAAACTTTTAATTTTTGAAATTCTAATTCCTGCTTCTGGTACAATTTCATAAAGCGTTACCGATGGACCAACGGTTGCTTTTATCTGTGCAATTTCTATTTTATAGTTGCGAAGTGTTTCTACAATTCTATTTTTATTTTCTTCAAGCTCTTCTTGATTGATGGTTATTCCGCCAGATGAATAATCTTTCAATAAATCGATCGTTGGATATTTATAATGCGATAAATCTAAAGTTGGATCAAATTCTCCAAAATCTGCCACCAGTTTTGAGGCTAAATTTTCTTCAATGATGTCTTCTTCTTCAGGCTTTTCAATTACAAATTCCTCTTCGGCTTTTTTATTTTTATCGGTTAAAACTTCTTCAGGAATCGTTTGTTGCAAAACCAATTCAGATGTATTTGAAATGGTAGGTTTTAAATTTTGCTTATTGATTTCGAATTGTGAAGCTGGTTTAAGTGTGATTTCTCCTAAATCTTCAGGGTCAGATTTGAATTGGAATTTTTTATCTGCTTCATCATCTTCGTTTGTGGCAAATTCTTCTAAGTTATATGATTTGAAATTAGGATTTTCAGTATTTATATTATTATCCAAATTAACTTTCTTTGAAGATTCAAAAAAGCTTTTTACTTTATCTGGAGATACTTTAATTTTAAATATTAAATAGATAATAATTCCAAAAATTAATACCAATAACGTTCCAGTTTTTCCAATAAAATCTTGCAAAAAAGCATTCATTTCAAAACCAATAACACCGCTCAATTCTGGCAAATAGGTGGCAAAAAAGCCAAATAAAATAGATAGAATTATAATGGCAAATATATCCCAGAACCATGTTTTTTTAAGTTTTGACAATCCCAAATCTAAAACCAAATAAGTACCTGTCAAAAATAAAAGTCTTACCAATATAAATGATGCTACGCCAAAGCCTTTAAAAATAAAAAAATCTGACAAATATGCACCAAATTTTCCTAACCAGTTCTGAATTTCGGTATTTCTATTGCTAAAATTATTAAGTTCGCTTTGATCAAATTTTCCATTTACAAAATAGGATACAAAACATACCGCCAAAGCTATTGACAACAATACAAGTAATACTCCAATCGCAAATTTATATTGACGCGAAATACTAAAACGCTTCAATAGATTTGTTTCTGGATTGTCTGCAGATTTTGCTGCTTTCTTTGGTGTTTTTGCCATTTATTTGTACTAATAATTAATTAAATAGTATTGGCAAATATATCATTAAACCAATAGAAATAGCTGTTATTGCCGCAAAAAACACGGCGCCAGCTGCTATATCTTTAATAAATCCAATTCGCTCGTGGTAATCTGGATGAATAAAATCTGCAACTTTTTCAATTGCAGTATTCAAACCTTCAATACTTAAAACCAAACCAGTAGCAAAAATTTGAAACATCCAGTCTGTTTTTGAAATATGAAAGTAAAAACCTGCTACGATAAGCAAAATGGCAATACAAGATTGCACCATAACACTATGCTCGGTAGTAATTAATTTGATTGCTCCTTTAAAAGCGAACCCTACGCTCTTTAAGCGTCCAGTAAAAAAAGCATTGTCTTTTTCGAATTTCGTATTCATTATAGTGAAGCTAGTGCAGCCTCATAATTAGGTTCGTCTGCAATTTCAGAAACTTGTTCCGTATATTTTACATATCCATTTTCATCAATAATTATGACAACTCTTGAATGCAAACCTGCAAAAGCAGAATCTATAATTTCTAATCCGTAGGTTTTACCAAAGCTACCATTTTTAAAATCGGATAAGTTTTCTACATTTTCTAATCCTTCTGCACCACAAAAACGTTTTTGTGCAAATGGCAAATCGCGAGAAATACACAAAACCTTGGTATTTTGGAGTTGACTAGCACTTTCGTTAAATTTTCTAACCGATGCGGCACAAGTACCAGTATCTATGCTTGGAAAAATATTTAGAACCAATTTAATTCCTTTATAATCAGATAATTTTGAAATGGATAAATCGTTTCTTACCAATTCAAAATCAGGTGCTTTCTCTCCTACTTTGGGTAAATTTCCTGATGTATTTATAGCGTTTCCGCCTAGTTTTACTGATGCCATTTTAATATGTTTTTTAAATTTCAAAAGTAATAAAAAAAAATTGAAATTATTTATAAAAAAAAATTGCTTGTAAATATATTTATCGTAATATTGCAATATACAAATACATAAAAATGGGGGCTTCAAAATCTGAATTTTTTACTGATGAACAAAATGAATTATCTTCATTGTTTAAAGCATTATCTCATCCTGCTAGAGTTGCAATAATTGATTATTTACTCAAGGTAGATACTTGTATTTGCGGCGATATTGTAAACGAACTGCCTCTCGCCCAGCCCACTATTTCACAACATTTGAAAGAGTTAAAAAATGTTGGTTTAATAAAAGGAAGTATTGATGGAACATCTATCTGCTATTGCATTAACCCTGAAACATTGAAAAAATTTGAAAATTATTTTTTTTCAATTTCAAAAATATTAAAATCAAAATGTTGCTAATTTAAAACTTTAAAAAATGAAAATATCAGAATTTAAAAAACAGTTAGAAAATACGGTTGAACTCCAATTTTCATTACCAAATGGAGAAAAAATCCCGTCGCATTTTCATATTACAGAAATGGGAATGATAACCAAACACTTCATTGATTGCGGAGTTTCTATTCATGAAGAGAAAAAAGTTACTTTTCAATTGTGGTTTGCCAACGATTTTGAGCACAGATTAACGCCCGATAAAGGTTTGAAAATAATTGATGCTTCACATAAAATTATGGGTGACGAAGATTTGGAAATAGAAGTTGAATATCAAATGGTAGAAACTATTGGCAAATTTGGATTAGATTTCGACAATGGTAATTTTAAATTGACTAGAAAAGAAACCACTTGCCTGGCAATCGATTCTTGTGGTATTCCAATTGAAAAAGTGAAAGTCAAAATGGGTGAATGGAAAGAAAAAGCGATTTCTTGCGCACCAAATTCTGGATGTTGTTAAAATGAAAGCGTTTTTAATTAAATATAAAAAACCAATAATTATTACGGTATCGATTACTGTTTTACAATTAATTTGGGGATTTGATCCCAAGTTTTGCATCATTAATTTAATTTGGTTGTTGGTATGATAAATATTTTAGTTTTATGCACAGGAAATAGTTGCAGAAGTCAAATTGCACATGGATATTTGGAGA
>NZ_JANLVD010000045.1:0-4937 GCF_031363805.1 Flavobacterium sp.
AATATTTAGACGAATATTTTTATAGATTAAATCGTTCGATTTATAAAGAAACAATATTCGACAATCTATTCAAAAGATTGGTAAGCCATAAACACTATGGTTGGAATCAAATAGTAGTAATTAAGTAAGTAACTCGATAAATCGTTATATTTGATAAAAAATGACAATTTTAAAATTTGCTGAACACTTTCCAGATGAAGAATCTTGTAAGTTGTATTATAAGAAAGTTAGAGAAAAACAAGGTATAACTTGTAAAAAATGTCAATGTGTAAAACATTATTGGCTTAAAGACAAATGGCAATGGCAGTGTTCAAATTGCAGATTTAGGACTACTTTACGCAGTGGAACTGTAATGGAGAGTTCTAAATTGTCTTTTAAAATGTGGTTTGCAGCTATGACATTTATGAGTTTTAGTAAAAAAGGAATTTCTGCATTAGAAATGCAAAGACAACTGGGTCATAAATTTTACGAACCTATTTGGGCTATGATGCACAAAATAAGAGTTTCGATGGGTAAACGTGACGATTTATATAATTTAGAAGATATGGTTGAGTTTGATGAAGGCTACTTTTCAGTTGAGACTTCTGAGAAAGATAAAGCAAACTTAAAAAGAGGAAGAGGAAGCGAACAGCAGATGAATGTTGCAGTTATGGCAGAATCAACACCTTTAGAAGATGTAAAAACAGGTCAAAAAAAAAGTTCTTGTAGATATTTTAAAATGAAGGTTTTAAAAACTCACAAATCAGAAGAAATAAATGAAGTTATAAAAGATAACATTGAAGAAAAGGTTATACTTTTCAGCGATAAAAGTACTAGTTATGTTGATATTGAAAAATATGTTGAAGCACATTTAACAGAAAAATCAACTAAAGAAACAACGAAAACAACATTGAAATGGGTTCATATTGCAATAAGCAACGCTAAAAAAACTTTCTTAGGTGTACATCACAAAATGAAAGGTATATATCTTCAAAATTATCTTGATGAGTTCTGCTACAAACTTAATAGAAGATACTTCGGAGAGTATTTATTTGATAGAATTACTATTGCATTAGTAACTTGTGGTAAATAAACCGAGATACAATTTCAAATTTATTTTCTGTAATTGTTTCATTTTCATCTGCTTTTGAATTTAAAACATTTTCGTTTTCTATAAAAGTTGATTGACTTGTTTTATTGAAAAATAAATATCCATCGTGAACTAAATCTAATTTCAAATCTATAAAAGTTTCTGGACTAAACAATCTAGTTGATTGTTTTTGCTTCATTTCAACTTGATTAGAAGAAATAAATAAATGTGACTTTTTTTGGTTTTTTAAATAATATTCAAATGAATTTTCAGCAACAATTGTTTTTTCCCATTTGCCTTGCAAAAAGATTGAATCACTTGCAGTTATCGATGCTAGAGAATACATTTTTTCTTTAAGTTCTTTTTTTATAAACGAACCCATTGGTACAAAATCTTTTATAATCGATGTATTTATTGAAGAAATATCGTTGGCAAAATGTTGATTTGCGCCCCAACAAATTATTTTTTCATTAGCATGATTTTTTAGGTATTCAAGAAGATTGTTAGCCATTTGTTTATCACGAATATTGTCTTCGGCTGTTGTGTTAAATGTGCTTAAAATCGATATCTTCTTGTAACTATTCTCACCCAATGAAAGCAAATTTTTAATAATTTGTTTCCAATAAAATTGTTCTTCGTTTTTTTGTTTTTTTGAAATTAAATCAAATGTTTTTGATAATGAATTTTTGAATTCTAGATAAGTTATGTCATTTTCATCAAAATCACCATAGTAAATTGATTCCATTAATAATCTTAAGTCGCCTTCATTTAAGTTTAATTGAATTTGGTTTTTATTGCAATATTCGTACAAATCTTTAATTAGTTTTTCTTCTCCATATTTACCAGTAATTTGATTATCAAAGCCAAATAGTTTTAAATCTTTTTTGTTTTGTTCATAAAAATCTATAAAAGTTTGAAATTCTTTTGTTTTGCTCCAAATTTGAAATAGAGATTTTTCGAATGCTTCTTTTGTATTTTTTCCATTATTTATATTTTCTTGTGCTTTCCATACATCGTAAACTCCAGATTCAAATGCAATTGTATTAAATCCCATTTCTTTATGAAGATATTTTATAATTTTTGTTTTCATTTCGAAAACATTTCCATCAAAATGCGATTTTTCACCAAGCATAAAAACTTGAACATTTTTCAATTCTTCTTTTAAAAAAGAAAAATCTTCAATATTGGGATTTTCAGATAAAGTTATAAATTTCGGATTAAAATTTTGTGCGTTAGCACAAAAGAAAATTATCAGAAATGCAAAAATTATTATTTTTTTCATTGTTAAATTTTGGTTTCTATTTTTTTAGGTTTTTCTGTCGCTCGAAACTGTCGCACAACTTGTATATATGCGCTAGAAACTTTCGTATATGCAGCTATATTGGGTAGATTGACGAAGGTTTTTTAGGTTTATTTTTTCCAAATATATGTAATAAACATTATAAATCACCAAAAGGATTTTTAATTTATTAAATACTTTTCGTACTAGCATAATTATAAATTCCAAGAAATTTATAAACAAAATATCCTAAATTGATTATCCTTGGATAGTAATAAAAAATATTCTTAAAACTAAAATGTTTATAGCATTATACTCTTCAACTTTTGCCATTCGATTGTGGACTTCCGCGTCAAGGATGGCAGTGAAAATCCTCCCGATTTTTTTCGGGAGATTGAAACGGACAGCCTGACCGCGCTGTAACAAAGTGGAAGCGGGGAGACGCCCAAAAAAAAATCGCCAACATACATCGGCGATTTTTCTTTTTTACTTCAAAGTTTTCTACAAATTCTTTATCACAAATTCACTTCTTCTATTTAACTCATGTTGCTCTTCGGTGCAACTACTTTCAGTTTTGCAATCGAGAACTGGTTCAGATTCACCATAACCTCGGGCAATAATTCTGTTTTCGGCAATGCCTAGATCTACCAGAAATTCTTTGGTCGATTCGGCTCTTCTTTCAGATAAATTGGCATTGTATCTGTCGTTTCCTCGCATGTCAGTATGGGAACCAATTTCAAGAATCATGTCTGGATATTTATTCATCAGTTCAATGACGCGTTTTAGCGTTACTTTTGAATCTTTTCTGATATACCACAAGTTATAATCAAAATATATAGGATCGGTTTTGATGATTAGTTTGTCTTTGACTTTTACGACATCTTTTTCTTGGGCAATAATTTTTTCAATTTTCTCTTTTTTCTTGACTTCGGCTACTTCTTTTTCTTTTGCCTTTTCTTCTTTTTCTTCCTCCTTTTGTTTGGCAATTGCCAAGTCTTCGTCTTTTTTCTTTTCAGCTACCACAAGTGCTTCTTCCTGTTTGATCACTTCCAACGATTTCAATGTCATTGAAGCGTCGGTAGATTTATTTCTGTCTTTATAAAGTTTGAAAGATTTGCTGTTTTCGGTATAATTTTCTTTGGATGCAAGAATCGTATAATTGGCTTCGCAAGGCACTGTAAAACTGAATTTTCCATCTGCAGCAGTCATCACCTTTTCAACTTCTTGTTTATTTGAATTTTGAAGAATAACAATTGCACTTTCTAGAGGTAGTTTCGTATCTACATCTGTAATTATTCCAGTTAAAAATTGCTTACAATCTTCAATAATTAAATCTTTGGTTTCGTTTAACGAATAAATATCGTCTTTTCCTTTTCCGCCTGCTCTATTGGACGAAAAATAACCGCTTTTTGTATCTGAATCAATAGTAAATGAAAAATCATCTACATTTGAATTGACTGGCAATCCAACATTTAATGGTTTGCTGAATTCATTATTTTTAAGTTCTGACACAAAAATATCCAATGATCCGTAGCCTGGCAATCCGTTGGATGAAAAATAAAGTTTGCCATCATTTGCCACAAAAGGAAATTGTTCTTTTTTATTGGTGTTAATTTTGCTACCTAAATTTTTTGGTGTTCCGTATTCAATTCCAGAAATCGATACCGAAAATAAATCCAAAGAACCCAATGTTCCAGGCATATCTGATGCAAAATATAAAGTTTTTTCATCAGCACTCAAAGCCGGATGTTCCACCGAATAATTATCACTATTAAATGGTAATGAAGTGATTTTCGCCCATTTTCCGTTTACAAGTTCGCCTCTAAATATTTGAATGCTTGATATTTTTTCTTTGTTTTTTGCTCGGTGTCCGTTTTTAGAATTGTTTCGGGTAAAATAAATTGTTTTTCCATCTTTTGTAAATACTGCATTCGATTCGTGCATGCCAGAATTTAATTCCTTGGCAAAATAGTTCACTATTGAGTCACTGGCATTGATATTTTTCATAGGAACAGAAACCAAATTTAAGTAGGTTTCATTGGTCCATTTATACACTTTGTCAAATAAACTAGGTTCTTTTTTAACGGTTGCATAAATTAAATTATCGCCCAATTTTACAGCTCCAAATTCAGAATTTGCAGTATTTAATCCTAAATTTTTAATTTCAAATCGTTTGCCAATTGCCAATACGTTTTCAAGTTCTTTTAAATCTTTTTCAAACTGCACAACCGCTTCTGTGTTGGCAGATTTTACATAATAATCCATCAAAACTTTGTTGGCTTCTTCATAATTATTGGAAGCTTTTAGGGTTTGAGAAAATCTAAAATAATATTCTTCTTGAAGGTCTTTGTAATAGTTTTTTATTAAAAACCGATAGTATTTCTGTGCATTTTTTAAATCGTTTGTGTAATAATAACAGTCTGCCAAATTCTTGACAATATCTACCGAAGTATTTTCAACCACAATATCTTCATACAATGGAATGGCTTCGCTATAATATGTTTTGTCAAAATAACGTTTTGCACGAGCAATTTCTGCCTCTTGTGCATTTATAAATTGTATTGAAAATACGAATAATATAAGTAGTAA
>NZ_JANLVD010000047.1:0-5706 GCF_031363805.1 Flavobacterium sp.
AAAACAACCATAGTAAGGCATTTGCTGAAGCAAGAAGATCTCAATTTGGAATTTTCGGTTTCTTGTACAACGCGGGAAAAAAGAGGAGAAGAAGTGGATGGCAAAGATTATTATTTTATTTCGTTGTCAGCATTTAAAAAACACATCAAAGCCGAAGAATTTGTTGAATGGGAAGAAGTATATCGCGATAATTTTTACGGTACTTTAAAAAGCGAAGTTGAGCGCATTTGGGAAAAAGGGAAAAATGTAATTTTTGATATTGATGTTTCTGGAGGTTTGCGAATAAAGTCCAAGTTTCAGCAAGAAACACTGGCTGTTTTTGTAAAACCGCCAAGTATTGATGAACTTAAAATTCGGCTGAAAAAACGTTCCACGGAATCTGATGATAAAATAAATATGCGTATTGCAAAAGCTTCTGTAGAACTTGCAACTGCGCCACAGTTTGATAAAATTATTAAAAATTATGATTTGGATGTGGCAAAAGAAGAAGCTTATGAGTTGGTGAAAGAGTTTCTTAATGATTCCAAGATTTAAAGATTAAAAAATTGAAAAATTCAAATAAATCTTTAAATCTTTAAATTTTTAAATTAGGTTCATGAAAATAGGACTTTATTTCGGAACTTTTAATCCCATTCATATTGGGCATTTGATTATTGCCAACCACATGGCGGAGCATTCAGATTTGGATCAAATTTGGATGGTGGTCACGCCACACAATCCACACAAACAAAAAAATACATTACTGGATGACCATCATAGACTAGAGATGGTGCATCTTGCCACTTCAGATTTCTCAAAAATTAAACCATCTGATGTAGAATTTAAACTGCCACAACCCAATTTTACTGTAAATACTTTGGCACATTTACAAGAAAAACATCCTAATCATGAATTTTCTTTAATTATGGGTGAGGATAATTTGAATTCGCTACACAAATGGAAAAATTATGAAGTTATTTTACAAAATCATGGTATTTATGTTTATCCAAGATTGAATTCTGGTGAAGTTGACGAACAATTTATGAATCATATAAAAATTCATCGGGTTGGTGCGCCGGTGATAGAACTGTCTTCAACATTTATTCGAGAAAGTATCAAAAAAAATAAAAATGTGATTCCTATGTTGCCTGAAAAGGTTTGGCATTATGTGGAGCATAATAATTTTTATAAAAAATAAACCCAAACTTTTCTAAGGTTTGGGTTTGTTAGAATTTTTATTTTCCTGCAACTTGTTTTCTAATTTCAATCAGCGAATGATCGATTAATAATTTTCCATCTCGAAAAACTTCTTTCAATTCGCCTTGTTTTTCTTCTTCCCAAGATACTTGATCTATTAGTTTGTATTTGCCGTTTTCTAATTCGATTTTCATTAAACCCTTGGCTGATTTTTTGGTTCCATCATCTGTAATTGGATCTTTAAAAATGGCTCTTCCTTCGCCATTTACTTCACCATAAGTGGCTTTCATGGCAAAACCAAAAGTATCGCGAGTATTATATTGATAAGTAAATGATCCAATTCCTAAAACTACATTAGTTGAAGCAAAACCTTTTGCTTTTAAGCGTTCGCAAATGTTTGTGGCTCTTTCCACTGTAATACTATCGCCATAAATTGCTCCGATTTGTGGAATCAATTCTTTGAAACCTTTGCTGTTTGTGGTTCCGCCAAAAACATCCCAAAGCAATTCGATAACGCCTTTTTTCTCTTGTTCGGTTTTTCCGTTAGGATTGCCACAAATAATATCGACCGGATCGCCACTATCGGGACGAATAACTACTTTGCCTTCACGAGAAATAATTTCTTGTTTCAATCTTGGCAAATAATCGGTTAGAACTTTCCATAAATCCCAAGTATCAGAAACTATAGAAACGATTCCTTTGGGATAAATTTCGCAAATTAATCGTTTGAAAGTTTCATACTCACCTTCAGTGGTACCCATACACATTACAGAATGCTCGGTTGCAGCAACTGAGCCACCAATTAATTCAACATCGGAATTAGCGTTGTAATATTCTTCAAAAAACTCGATTGCGGGAATCGTGTCTGTTCCTGTAAAACTGAGTAAATGTCCTGCTGCTGATGTTACTGCGGCTTCGATTCCGCCCATTCCTCGCATGGAGAAATCATGTCCTTGCCAATCTACAAATTCTGGAATTGATGAAGTTTCATTGGCATATTTATCTAACAGCAATCGGTATTGTTTGGCAATTGTAGCCGAATTACAAGGCAACCAAACTACTGCCGAAAGTAAGGTTTCGAAATAATTGGTTAACCAAAAAAACTCGGGTTTGGTGTTGTACATGGTGAACATTGGCACACGAATAGGTACACTTGCGCCTTCTGGCAAAGCTTTGAAAACCATTGGAATATAACCCAAATCGTGTAAATCTTCAATGTGTTTAATGCCAACTTGATTTTCGCCTAGATAATTATTGATTCTGCGGCTGTATTTTGCCACAACTTCTGCTTTTGGTCGCTTGAAAAAATATTCTTCGAAATCGTGAATAATGTATTTCTTTAAAAAATATTGCAAACCGAAGAATACAACCTCATCGATTCCTTCAATTCTTGATTTTCTTGGTGTCCAGTTTGAATAGACTAAGGTCGTGTTGTCTGGATATTGTCTGCGGTGATCAACTTTGTAGCCGTCTGTTAGGAGTAGTGGGTTCATAGTTATAGATATTGCGCTCCTCTGGAGCTTTTGTTGGTTTGTTATTTGTTATAAATATTGCGCTCCTCTAGAGCTTTTGTTGCTAGTTATTCTTATCAGTTATAAATATGTTGCTCCGTTGGAGCATTTGCTGCTAGTTATTCCTATTAGTTATAAATAAGTTGCTCCGCTGGAGCAGGAATTTATATGTCTGTTTGTAATTGTCATGATGCTGTTTACATATAAAAAAAAAATTATTTCTGTCTGTTTAGCTCCATAGGAGCTTAATATCTATAACACAAAACCTTGACAAAGCATTAAGCTCCGAAGGAGCGACATATCTATTCTAAAAAATCAAACAAATACTCATCTTTATATTCAACTTCAAAGTTTTTTAAAAAAGATATATATTCTTCTCTAAAACCTTGCTTTTTGTGATGTTCTTCCTGATTTTCAATATATTTAATAACATTGTCCAACTGTGATATTGAATAAGTAAACGCACCAAAACCTTCTTGCCACTGAAATTTGTGACTACAAAATTTTTGATCATTAATCCATTTGCTACTATTCGTTTTTATATCTCTCATTAAATCAGATACCGCTATATTTGGTTTTATATTCAATAAAATATGAACGTGATTCTCTACACCATTTATACGTAATAGTTTTTGCCCGTTATTAGTAACTATTCCAGTTATGTATTTGTACAATTCATCTTTCCATATCTTTTGAATAAGTGATTGCCTGAATTTTACCACAATAACTACTTGAACATACATTTGAGAATAAGTGTTTGGCATAAAATTACATTTAAAATTTAAACTTATATGAGCTTTTCGTACAACCGATAATTTTCATGATCAAAGCACACAAATACAACTTCATGAATTGAATTATATGCAAATGATTTTACTGTTTCAATTGCTATTTCGGCAGCTTTATCTTTAGGAAAATGATAAATTCCTGTGCTGATATTTGGAAAAGCAATTGATTTTAATTCATTACTTTCGTCAATTTTCAAACAGTTTTTATAGCAGTTGGATAATAATGTTTTTTTCTCTTCTTTATCTCCATTCCAAACAGGACCCGCAGTGTGAATAACATATTTTGAAGGTAAATTTCCTGCTGTTGTGATCACAGCTTCGCCTACATTACATCCGCCTTGTTTGTTGCTTATTTTGACACATTCATCTAGAATTTCTTTTCCTCCTGCTCGATGAATAGCACCATCTACTCCGCCACCGCCAAGTAATGAAGTGTTTGCTGTATTGACAATAGCATCGGTGGTTATTTTTGTGATATCGCCTTGAATGAGTTTGATGTTCATTTTGCGTGTTTTTTTTATTTTAATTTAAATTCAGTGTTTTTTTATCTAATTTATCGCATAATTCTGTGATGTCTTTTCTCCTTGCTAAAACATTAATCCATTCTACTGGAATTTCATCATATCCATAAATTAATCCCGCCAAACCACCAGCAATTGCAGCAGTAGTATCAGTGTCTTCCCCAAGATTGACTGCTTTTAGAACAGTCTCTTTGTATGTACTTGAATTTAAAATACACCAAAAACTTGCCTCCAAACTATGTAAGACATATCCAGATGAGTTAATTTTATCTTTATCAAATTCATTAATGTTTGACTTTAGAATTCTATCGAATAATTGAATTTCCCTTTCATTAAATTCTTTATCAACAATAAAATTGTTAACTATAGTTTTTGTTTTTTGATAAGCATCAAATTTATTTTCGATTTTCAATAATTCCAAAGTATAAATAATGTAAATGAAACAGGCAAATACTGAACGAAAATGTGCATGGGTAATTGATGAAACATCTTTTACAGTTTGATAAATTAGATTAAGATCGGCTTCATCCTTCAAATAAAAAGCAATTGGTAGAATTCTCATCAAAGAACCATTACCATTATCTTCTTCATCAAAACCACCACACAATGTAGGCTGCTCTCCTTGAGCAATTCTATATATTGCATTCCTTGTGGCAATTCCAATATCAAAAACGCTTCCGTGTGGTGTCCAAATTTCTGCATTTTTCCATTGCAAAAATTTTGTGGCAATATCTTCTATATTATATCCATTACAAAGGCTATCAGCTAAACAAAAAGCTAGTGAACTATCATCGCTCCAAGTCCCTTTTAGTTGTCTGTGCGATCCATTTTCACGCATATCAATTACTGGAAATCGTTTTAATAATTCTCTATTTTGAAACTCGACAGGAACACCTAAAGCATCACCAACTGCAAGTCCAAACAATACGCTATGAATTTTATTTTTCATTTTTTATAAAATTTTATTCAATTTTATCTGACTCACCTCTTCACCCTCAAAATCCTTAAACGAATCAGTTGTAAAAATTCCATCAAAACATTTTAAATCTTCAAAACCTTTATTAAAAATCCCGTGACTTACTGCCAAGAATAATTTTCCAGCATTTTTCTTTTTCAATTCTTTGGCAAGACCAATAAATGTTCCGCCACCATCACAAATATCATCTACGATCAAACAATCTGACCCTTGTAAATCATCATTATAGACTTTAAAACCAGACAATTTCCCAGTTTTTACATCGCGACTTTTGCTACATTCTACGACATCAATTCCGCCTAGAAATTCAGAAACTTTGTAAATTTTCTTTAAAGCGCCTCCATCGGGAGAAATGAGTTTTACATTGTTTCCTATTGTTTTCAAAACTTCGGCAATAAATTTATGATTCGGAATTACTTCGCAATTGTTGACCAATGCTGGTGTAACTTCAGAATGTGCATCAAAAACAGTAACTTTATTTAAATTCATCGCATTTAAAATATCAGCATAAACTTTTACCGAAAGTGGTTCACCAGGAATCATCACACGATCTTGTCGAGCTGCTGGAAAATACGGAATAAAAACATTAATTATTTTTCGAGTTACTTACTTAATTACTACTATTTGATTCCAACCATAGTGTTTATGGCTTACCAATCTTTTGAATAGATTGTCGAATATTGTTTCTTTATAAATCGAACGATTTAATCTATAAAAATATTCGTCTAAATATT
>NZ_JANLVD010000048.1:0-5680 GCF_031363805.1 Flavobacterium sp.
AATATTTAGACGAATATTTTTATAGATTAAATCGTTCGATTTATAAAGAAACAATATTCGACAATCTATTCAAAAGATTGGTAAGCCATAAACACTATGGTTGGAATCAAATAGTAGTAATTAAGTAAGTAACTCGAAAAAATTAAAAATAATTACAGCTATCAATTGATGGCTGTTTTTTTTTTTTGGAGCTAATCCTGCTTTTCGTTGCAATCTTTTTTTCGGCGAAAAGCCTCAAAAATTAATTTTAAGACTAATAATGTTTTGCATATGTTTTATATTTGGATAATTATTTTAGAATAACTATATATAATTTTACAGTAACAAAAACGTCTTATTATCGATGCTACACATCGTCTTTTTTTAAACTTTAAAACATTTTGTCAACTCGAAATTTGTTGACTAATAAATTCTACTTAAAAATGTTTAAGGACGTTCTGCATAACACTTGCTAATAGAGTTCGATTATGGTATCAATTTAAGTTGCGACTATCATACTCCTGTGGATGTGCTGTATTAAGCGATATTATTCCTTATCTGCATTTGGGTCAAATTCCAATCCTTTGTTAAGTTTTTGATTAAAGTCTGATAATTTAGATATGGATTTTATTGATAAGGAATTTATATTTATAGATTCATTCTCTTTTGGAAGTTCTCCAGTATTTTTTATTTTTTCTATTACATTATCAAATTTGTCGTAGTCAGATTTAAATTCTATGTCTTGAACAATTCTGAATTTATCAAATTCTTTGTCTGCAAACTTTTTTGCTACATCTGACCTAATTTTCCCAGAGTCTTTTAATAAATCATAATCATTGAAAGTAAGAAAAGCATCTAATTTTCCAACCCATTCTTTCATACTCATTATCTTTCCTTTTTTTGCTTGATTTTCAGCGTAATCAAGATACATTGTGACTATTCTATTTAATTCAGATATTTCGTCTTCTTTAAGATAGTTTTTTGCAACTCCAACATCTGTTCGTAATATTTTCCCTCCTATTTTTGCGTTTTTCCAAGTAGTCAAACCCATATTTGGATTTTTAGAATTAGCCCTTAATTTAATTATTTCTGGTGCTGTATGGTGTGTAATTGCAAATTCTAGTTTGTTTTGAACAGTAGCAAAAAAAGTGTGTGTTATTTGTGCTTTAGAATCATAATCTACAGCAGTAGAGTATAAGTCTGTTATTTTTTGATAAAACCTACGTTCACTTGCTCGTATTTCTCTAATACGTTCAAGTAATTCATCAAAATAATCTTTACCAAATAGATTTTTACCTTGTTTTAGTCTGTCATCGTCTAAAGCAAATCCTTTTGTCAAGTATTCTTTTAATATAGATGTAGCCCAAATTCTAAACAATGTTGCTTTTTGAGAACTAATCCTATAACCGACTGATATAATTGCATCTAGGTTATAAAACTCTATATTCCTCTGTACATTCCTTGCTCCCTCAGATTGAACTGTCAAAATTTCCTTGACAGTTGCAAATTTATTTAATTCGCCCTCAGAATATATATTGTTTAAATGGTAACTTACATTTTGCTTTGTAGTATCGAAAATTTCAGTCATACTGGATTGAGAAACCCAAACTGTTTGATTTTCTTCATCTATTACAACTTGAATATTTGTATTACCCTCGTTTGTAGAGTAAAACAAAAATCTGCTTTGTTCTTCTAAATTACGCATTGATGAGCATTTTATAAGTTAAATGATTCTCCATATTTCCTAACATTAAGTCAAAACGGTTTTCAAATGTAATATTACGGGTATTGTGCCTAAAAACAAATTCATCAACATACATTTGTAAATGCTCTTTGGATGTAAAATGATAAATCCCAAATATTCCGCGTTTTAGTAAATTCCAAAATCCCTCAATTGTATTAGTATGAACTCTACCACTTACATATTGCTTACGAGTATGTTTTACAAATTTATGGTCGTATATGTTTTTTAAACGTGTATAAGCAACATGTTCATTGGTATATAATGTTGCAGTTTCTTTGATCTTAGAATAAACTATAGGACAAATAGTTTCGGCTTGTCTATTTTCAACATTTACAGCCTTTAATTTACCATCACTTTCAACCATTCCAACTACAATAGTTTTATTTCCAATTATTACATTAGCAGATTTTTTGTTTTTATTAGATTCTTTTCCACCAACAAAACTTTCGTCGATTTCTACTTCATTATCTAATTTATTGTTGTTTTCGATTCCAAAACATATTCTTACTCGTTGTAACATAAACCACGCTGATTTTTGAGTAATATCTAAATCACGTCCTAACTGTAAAGATGAAATTCCTTTTTTGTGTGAAGTAACAATCCAAATTCCTAAAAACCATTTTTGTAATGGCATTTTGGTGTTATCAAAAATTGTATTAGTTTTTACATTAAAATACTTACCAGTATTTTTACATTGATATTTATTTCCTGCACACTTCCATACTTTAGAAGAAGCATCAAAAGGACTAATTACATCGCTATTCCATCTGATTATTTCTAAATGATTAATACAATCTTGTTCCGTTGGGAACACTTGAATTAGGTCTAAAACTGATTTTACTTCTTTGTTAAACATAACATTTATTTACATTACAAATATGAGAAGTATTTTACAGTTAATCAAATTTATTTACTGTAAAATTATATATAGTTATCCATTTTAATTACATTTGTTCTTTTTCAATCAGTTACGGTAAGGCGATTAAATGATTTAAAACTAAATCGGACATTAGTTATTTTAAATTTTATACCTGTAGTAAACATTTTTTTCAAAATTTATCTATTAATTATGATAGGAAAAATTGGTAGAAACAGAAAGGAAAATAAAAACTATAAAAATAGCGTCTCAGACATAAATCAAATAGGAAATTCTTAAGATATCATAACAAATATTAGGAATATCGTTTCATGTAATTTTTACAAAAAACCAAACCAAAAAAATCCGTGAAAATCCGTTAAATCTGTGGCCAAAAAAAGATTCAGTTCACAAACCAAACACCAATAATAAATTATCAAAAAAACAATCCCAGTTCACTAGGATTTTTCTATTTTTATACTTTAGAAAGCTTTCATCAAATGAATATCAAACAATATCTAGATTCTACCTATTTAAAAACGGCACAGCAAGCCAATTTGACCGAAATGGAAAACACAAAAGTGGTGCAACATTTTATTCAAGAAGCCATTGATGAAGATTTTAAATTAATCATGATTCGTCCAGACCACGTAAAACTGGCAAACGATATGATTTTAAAACACAAATCAAAAGTGCTTATTGGGACTGTTATTGATTTTCCAAACGGCAATTCTGACCTAGAACCAAAATTGCAACAAGCCCAAACTGCCATAAACGACCATGCCGATGAACTGGATTTTGTGATTAATTACGAAGCTTTTAAAAACGGAGAAATTACGTTAATTAAAACAGAAATCATTGCTTGTGCCAAACTCGCATTATCAAATAAAAAAAATATAAAATTTATTATTGAAGTGGCAGCGTTGAGCAACCATCAAATTATTCAAATATGCGCCTTGATAAAAAATACGATTATTGCCAATTTTAAAGAAGAAAATTTTGCAAATATATTTGTCAAATCGTCCACAGGATTTTATACAACAATCAATAATTTACCCAATGGCGCCACTTTAGAAACTATTATTTTAATGCTTGAAAATTCAAATCCGTTGCCAGTAAAAGCAGCTGGTGGCGTTAGAAATATCGACGATGCTTTGACCATGATTCAACTAGGCGTGAAAAGAATTGGTACATCGGTAGCAAAAACAATAGCCGACGGGCATGTTTCAAATGAAAACTACTAAAATGAAAAACTACTTTTTTTGTATTATCATCTTATTTTCTATTCAAAATATATTTTCTCAAGTGGGCAATCAGGAAAAATTTCCGGTTTTCCCGGCTTGTCAAAATTTAATGAATCAGGAATTAGAGAATTGTTTTTACAACCAAATACAAGATTTTGTATATAAAAATTTTCAAGTTCCTGAAATTGCAAAACAAAATAATTTCAAAGGAAAAGTAATGACACTTTTCGAAGTGGACACAACCGGAACATTCAAAGTTTTATATACAGATGCGTTGTATACTGAATTGATCCAAGAAACAAATAGGGTTTTTTCAGCCATGCCAAAAGTGGAACCCGCCATTTACAACGGCAAAAAAACCTATGTTAAATATACCATCACCATTGCAATACCGTTACAAAGTCCCGAAGAAATTCAACAACAAAAGCAGCAACAAATTTCAAATACTTTAGCTTCGGAAAAAGCTGTAAAAGAAAATTCAGAATTTGATTCAGTATCATTAAACTATAAAACTTTTGAAAATCCACAGTATAAAAGTCATTTGAACATTCCTTTTTCTCACCAGTTATATTCACAATTTGATGACAAATTGAATCAAGTAGGCAACAACAACCATACCGCTTCAAAACCGTATTCGTATGCTGAGGTTGAAAAATATTATAGTTTAGAAGAAGCCAATAATAAAATAAAACTCAATAAAAAAAGTTGGTGGGGACGCAAATTATTCAACGAAAATTTGGTTCAGATTCAAGGTCAGGATTATTGGTTTACGCTAAATCCAATTTTTGACTTGCGATTGGGAAAAAGCAATCCGAGTGCCAAAAATTACACTTATAATAATACTAGAGCGGTTCAAATACAAGGTGGTTTTGGGAGACAAATAAATTTCACCACCACTATTTTCGAAAGTCAAGGCTATTTTCCAGAATATTTTAACCGTTATGCACAATCTATAAAACCGACCGGTGGCGATCCTGGTATTATTCCAGGAATTGGAATTGCAAAAGATTTTAATAAAACCAGTTTTGATTTTCCTTCCGCTGATGCCAATATTACTTATACACCAAGCAAATTCATCAATTTACAATTGGGTTATAGCCGAAATTTTATAGGCGATGGTTACAGGTCTTTATTGTTGGGAGATGGCGCCAGTCCTTACCCATATTTTAAAATAAACACCACTTTTTGGAAAATAAAATATACCAATACTTATATGTTTTTGAAAGATGTTCGTCCAGAAGTAACCTTTGAAAGAACTTATGCAACCAAATATATGTCGAACCATTATTTGAGCTGGAATGTTTCCAAGAAGCTTAATATTGGTTTTTTTGAATCGGTTATTTGGGGAAATGACAACGGTAGAGGTTTTGATGCAAATTTCTTGAATCCTATAATTTTTTACCGTTCGGTCGAATTTTCTTCATCTGCCAGAAGCGGAAACGCCATTTTAGGATTGACATCAAAATACAAATGGAACAATAAATTAAATTTCTATGGCCAATTTTTAATTGATGAGTTTTCTGTTGGCGATATTACTGCGGGCGAAAAAAGTTGGAAAAATAAATTGGGGTTTCAAATCGGTGCTAAATATTACAATGCATTCGGAATTGATAATTTATATTTACAATGTGAATTCAATCGGGTGCGACCATACACTTATGCTCATAGCAATGCTTTAACAAATTATGGGCACAACAATCAAAATATGGGTCATATCTGGGGTTCAAATTTTCAGGAAATTACAGGAATTGCCCGTTATTATAAAAACAGATGGTTTGCCGATGCAAAATTGACATTCGGAGTTCGTGGTTTCGATTTTGATACAGCCACAGATGCATTCAACTATGGTTCAAATAT
>NZ_JANLVD010000051.1:0-6572 GCF_031363805.1 Flavobacterium sp.
GTTTAAAAGTAAACGAAATAAATTTCTACCAATCCTTCCAAAGCCATTTATGGCAATTCGTGTTTTTATCATTTTTAATTTCAAAAGTCAATTACAATTTCAAAAATCAATTTCAAAAGTCAAATACAAAAATCAATTTCAAAAATCAAATACAATTTCAGAAATTGATTTTTGAAATTGTAATTGATTTTTTACATTTCTACAATATGTGTTTTTGGGCTTTGTAGGATGAACGAACAAGTGCACCACTTTCTACGTGGCGGAAACCCATTTCTAATCCGATTTTTTCGTATTTTTCAAATTGTTCAGGCAAAATATATTCTTTTACTGGTAAATGTTTTTTGCTGGGTTGTAAATATTGACCAATGGTGACAATATCCACATTGGCATTTCGCAAATCCTTCATGGTTTGAATAACTTCTTCTTCGGTTTCTCCCAAACCTAGCATAATGCCTGATTTTGTTCTGCGAATTCCTTTGGCCTTCAAATACCGTAAAACTTCTAAACTTTTATCATATTTGGCTTGAATTCGGACTTCACGCGTCAATCTGCGAACTGTTTCCACATTATGGGAAACTACTTCTGGATTGGCTTCCACAATTCTATCTAAGTTTCTTTCCACACCTTGAAAATCTGGAATTAAGGTTTCCAAAGTGGTTTCAGGATTCATTCTTCGAATTGCTTTTACAGTTTCAATCCAAATAATGGAACCCATATCTTTCAAATCATCTCTATCAACACTCGTAATAACTGCATGTTTTATGTTCATGATTTTTATAGAACGAGCCACTTTTTCAGGTTCGTCCCAATCTACAGTTTCTGGCCGCCCAGTTTTTACACCACAAAAACCACATGATCGCGTGCAAACATTTCCTAAAATCATAAAAGTTGCGGTTCCTTCGCCCCAACATTCGCCCATGTTTGGACAACTACCAGAAGTACAAATAGTATTTAATTTGTATTTATCTACAAGTCCGCGGAGTTCAGTGTATTTTTGACCAATTGGCAATTTTACTTTCAGCCATTTTGGTTTGGCTATAGGCAATATGTTTGATTCAAGAACAGTTTCCATAAAATCTAATTTCTAAATGCAAAGATAAGGAAAGATTGACGATTTTGGATTTCTGTGTTAAAATTTATTTCGAACACTATGGCTGAAAATCGCAAATATTGTAGTTAGCTTTTTTGATTTAAAAAAACCACTATTAACAAAATGTCAATAGTGGTTTACCAATAAAATTTTTATGATATTATTCTGAAATAGTTGTTTTCACTACAATTGGCAATGAGAATGAAGTTCTAACAGCTTGGTTGCCCATGTAACCTGGTTCCCATTTGGTTCTGATGGCTTTTAAAACTCTAATGGCTTCTGCACCAATTCCAAAACCAGGATCGTTTGCTACTTTTATATTTGACAAACTGCCATCTTTCTCAACTATAAAAAATACAATTACTCTCATAGTTCTTGCTTCTTCCATTTCTGGAGAAATAAATTTTTTACCTACAGTTTTTAAAAACTCATTGATTCCGCCAGGAAAACTCGGATTTACTTCAACAGAATTCGAAGTAAATATACCATCGATATTTATTACAGGTCTATCCTCTTTTATAACTATTGCAGTTTCAGTTCCATTTTTAGTTCCCTTGCCATCGCCTTCCTCAGTTGCGTCTGGATCTTTGTTAAGTCCTAACTCTGTATTTTTAGTTATTGGAGTTTCATCAGCAATGCTTTGATCAACAATTTTAATATTTTTTGTTAAATCTGTGGTCACTTCTTGTTTAAGAGCTTTTCCTTTTTTTACAGGTTCTACTTTAACTGGATCTGCTTTTTTCACAATTGGATCTAAATCTACAACTACCAACCCACCAAAATTCTTATGTGTAGGATTTGGTTTTTCTCCAAAAGAACTAAAAAGCATTGCTGTTGCTGACAAAGCTGTTAATAAAAATAAAGCACTAAAAAAAGCTTTCATTGTTGTTTTGCCTTCGTCCTGACGCAATTGGTAAGCACCATAAGATTTGTTTTTTCCTTCAAAAACCAACTCCAACCATTCATTTTTGCTACTGTTTAATTTTGACATAATTTCTAGGGATTTATAATTAATAATCTTTTACTATTTTGATTAATTAATTGAAAAAACCGTGCCAAAATTTTGTTAACTTATAAAATTATTCAATTTTTTATGAAATATATTGAATTATTTGTTTTATGATGATAATTATGTTGAAGAAATGTTGTTTTGTAGAGAATTTAACTTTTAGTTATAATTTCCGAAAGTAGTTTTTTTGCGCGAAGCAACTTGATTTTTACATTATTTAAGGGTTCATTCAAGTCTTCTGAGATTTCCTGATACGACATTTCTTGAAAATATCGCATTTGAATGACTTCTTGATAGGCTGGTTTGAGTTGTTTGATAAAATGAAGTAGCTGCGATAAATTTTGCTCAGTAATTAATTTGTCTTCCGCAGATGGTGTTGTATCGGCAATTCTATAAGCGATATCATCTTCTTCATCAGTAATATCAATAAATAAAGATGATTTTTTTTTACGAAGTAAATCAATGTGAACATTTTTAGCAATAGCTATCAACCAAGTATTAAACTGAAATTCAGCATTATATGTGGCAATTTTATCAAATGCTTTCGAAAAAGTTTCAATAGTAATATCCTCTGCATCGGTTTCATTTTCAGTTCTTTGTAACATAAAACCATATACTTCATTCCAGTAATGATCCAATAAATAGGTAAAAGCTATTTGATCGCCAAGCTTTGCTTTTTCAATTTTATTTTTTATTTCCAATGCACAGGTTTTGAGAAAATATTTTTAAAGAAAAGAGATAACTGTGTGAATATAAGTATAATTTCTAAAATAGGATAATAATACATGACATCTTTTTCATAAAGTTTTGCTGCTGAATAACCCAATGATATTGTTGAAGCAATATATCTAATTGCAATTAAAGCTACAACGATAATCCATTGGTATTGGAATGATAAAAGTATAATAGTTAACAATAGAAATAATAATTGCGAGGAGAAAAATAGTGCTAATTGAAATTTATCAAAAAATTTATAATATTTCGCGGTTGATATATGTCTTCTTTTTTGCATTATCCAATCTCCAAAAGAAGTTTTTGATTTAGAAAAAGTAATGCTTTCTGGATTAAAATTGATGGCTGTATTTTTTGAATTTGAAATTTGATTGATAAGCAAATCATCATCGCCAGAACGAATTTTCATGTGTTCTATAAATCCGTTGGCATTAAAAAATTCATTTCTTTTGTAAGCCAAATTTCTACCAACTCCCATATATGCTTTTCCCAATTTTGCCCACGAAAAATATTGTGTTGCTGTAAGTAAAGTTTCAAAACGGATGAGTTTACTCAAAAAAGAATTTTCTACTTTTTCATACGCTCCGTAACCCAAAACTATCGATTTTTCTTCTGAAAAGGAAGAACTCATTTCTGCTATCCAATGGTCTGAATCTGGGTAACAATCGGCATCAATAAATAACAAATTATTGTGTGATGCAGCTTTAATTCCTAGAGTAAGCGCAAATTTTTTGTTTCCCCAAAATGCTTCATTGTTTTTAACTTTAACCAATTTAATGTTTGCATATTTTTTTTCGAAGTCTTCAAAAACATCTAGTGTTTCATCGCTTGAAGCGTCATCAATCAATACAATTTCAAAATTTGGATAGTTTTGTGATAGTAATAATGGAACATAGTTCTTTACATTTTCAGCTTCATTTTTTGCGCATACAATTACTGAAATAGGTATACTTAAATGTTCTTTTTCTTCAAATTTTGCAAAAGAGAATTTACCAAAAATCAATAAATAATAAATGACTTGGATTATAATAACTGTGACGAAGGAATATAATAGAATAAGTAAAAATTGCGCCATATGCTTGTGAAAATATTTTGCAAATGTAGATAAAAGAATTACGAATCACGAAGTTTGATTGCGATTTAATAAATTTTTTATCTTGGACATTTTTTCATTTCTTGGGCAACTTGTTTGTCAATAACATTTCCAGTATTTTCTAATTCTAGGATTATATTTTCGTAATTTTTGCTATCTCGATTTTGAGACATTTTTTTAACTGCATCAATAGAAATTATCTCAATTTCAAAAGCAATAATGCCTCTTGCTTGTCTCATGGTTTGTTTTGACAAGTCTTCAATTCGCACTGGATTTTCGGAATTTCTTTCATATTTATCGACTAAATTTTTAAGCGAATTGATGCTTTCTTCCAAATTTAGAATTTTAACTTTCCCATAAACATGAACTGCTGTATAATTCCAAGTCGGAACATTTTCATGATCGTACCAAGAAGAAGAAATGTAAGAATGTGGTCCAGAAAAAATAACTAAAATATTGGTATTTGTTTTAAAACTTTCGCCTTGCGGGTTTTCTCTTGAAATATGTCCAACTAAAATTGATTTTCCATCATTGTCTTCTTCCAAGAGCAATGGAATGTGGGTTGCCCAAAGTTTTCCATTGGTTTGATTGACTAGAATGGCAAAACCATTGTCATGAATAAAGTTTTTTATTTCTTCTTGGCTTTCGTTTTTATAAATATCTGGAATATACATTTTGAATTACGAATTAAAAATTACGAATTACGAATTAAAAATATTAATTATCAATTATCAATTATCAATTATCAATTATCAATTATCAATTATCAAATTTAAATTACATTTACTTCAGCTTCAATGTGAATGCCATATTTTTCAAAAATTGTTTTTTGAATTTCTTTGGAAACATTTAAAATTTCTTGTCCAGTGGCATTGCCATAATTAACCAAAACCAAAGCTTGATTTTTATGAATTCCTGCATCGCCAAAACGTTTTCCTTTAAATCCCGCTTGTTCTATCAACCAACCTGCGGGTACTTTGACCTCGGATTCAGAAACATCATAATGTTTTATTTCTGGAAATTTCGACTTTACTTCATTAAACAAATTTCTTGAAATAATTGGATTTTTAAAAAAACTTCCACTATTTCCTAACTCTTTTGGATCTGGCAATTTGCTTTGGCGAATGGCAATAACGGCGTTACTGACTTCTTTTAAAGTAGGAATTTTTATATTTTGTTTTTCTAACTCGGCTGTAATATCGCCATAAGAAATATTTATTTTGTGGTTTTGCTTTGTGAGTTTAAAAACTACTGATGTAATAATAAATTGATCTTTGACCTCATGTTTGAAAATGCTTTCTCGATAGCCAAAATTACATTCTTCCTTGGAGAAAGTTTTTACTTCTTGTGTATCAATATTTATTGCTTCACACGAAATAAAAGTATCTTTAATTTCGGTGCCGTAAGCGCCAATATTTTGAACAGGAGTTGTGCCGACATTTCCAGGAATTAGCGACATATTTTCAAGTCCACCAAAGTTTTGATTGATGGTAAAAAGCACTAATTCATGCCAGTTTTCTCCAGCTTGACTTTCAACCCAAACAAAATTTTCATCTTCCTTAATTATTTTTTTACCTTTTAAATCAATGTGAATAACCAAGGCATCAATATCTTTTGTCAACAACATATTGCTTCCGCCACCTAAAATAAATTTTTTTTCCGATTTATTTTCCTCTAAAACTTTTTTTAGATCATCGACAGAATGTACAGCTACAAATTTTTTGGCAAAGGCTTCAATACCGAAAGTATTGTATTTTTTTAATGGAAAATTGGAAATGATATTCATGTTGGAAATTTCGATTGAATACAAAAATAAGTAAAGTTTTTAGACAAATTTTTGAAAATAATTTTTGTGCCAAATGTGAAGCATAAAAATAGGCAATACATAAGGTATGATTTGATTGTTTCCTTTTTGAATTTCTTCAACAATTTTCTTAGAATTCAAATTTGATAGAAAAGGCATATCAAAAATTTCGCTTTTGGCAAAAT
Source organism: Flavobacterium sp. (assembly GCF_031363805.1). GTDB lineage: Bacteria > Bacteroidota > Bacteroidia > Flavobacteriales > Flavobacteriaceae > Flavobacterium. The sequence goes on from NZ_JANLVD010000051.1 coordinate 5,914, forward strand.
GTTGCAATTCTTCTTTTATTTTTTCGTTTGAAGTAAAATATTTTCCCCAAGGCGAACTCAAACCTATTTTTTTGAAGTTTAAAATTTCTTGCGGTAACTTATTTTGCATTGTCGATTTTAAAATAAATTTTCCTTTTTTGCCCGAAAACAGCCATTTGTTATCCAAAGTTCCCAATCCAGCAATTAACCTTTGGTCTAAAAAGGGTTCACGACATTCTATAGAAGCGCCCATGGTACAGCGATCATTTCGGTCGAGAAGTGAACATAAATAAGTATGTTGGTCAAAATATAAGGCTTGTCTTTGCAAACTTTTTGGATATAATTCTTGGGCTTCTTTCAATATTTGATAACGATATTCATTGACTGGCTTTTTCTTTTCGCCATAGAAACTATTGATATCATCTGGATAAATACTGGTAATATTAAAAAGTACTAAATCTTCTGATTTTTTAATTTTTGAATAACGGAAAAGTTTATTATATCTAGGATTTTTGGTCAAATAATCGAAACTACTCAAATAAGAAATCGCTTTTAATAAAGATGGATTTTTTAATGCTTTGTAGCGAACATAGCCACCCATAAGTTCGTCTGCTCCTTCTCCAGAAAGCAAAACTTTAACTTTCGTATTAGCCAGTTGTGAAATGGAAAGTAAATGCGGT
>NZ_JANLVD010000058.1:0-11250 GCF_031363805.1 Flavobacterium sp.
TTGCAAATAAATATTTAAATGCAAACCAACGATTAATTCTTGATTACATTCCATCTAAAGACAAAGCGCAAAACTAAAAAAATGAGAAAAATAATTATATTGACAAGCCTGTTTTTAACATTTACATCTATGCAGTCACAAACAGATCGAAAACAGCCTAAAGCAGGACCAGCTCCAACAGTAAATGTGGGCAAACCACAACGATTTTCATTGCCAAATGGATTGAAAATTATGGTGGTTGAAAACAGCAAATTACCACGAGTTTCTTTCAATCTTCAAATTGACAACGCACCTTTTGCGGAAGGAAATAAAAAAGGAGTTGATGATTTAACCAGCGCCATGATGGGCAAAGGCACAAAAACAATTTCTAAAGATGCTTTCAATGAAGAAATTGATTTTATTGGAGCCAACATAAATTTTTCTGCCGATGGTGCTTACGCTAGCGGATTGTCCAAATACGCGGGAAGAATTCTTGAATTAATGGCGCAAGGCAGTCTAGATCCAAATTTCACACAAGAGGAATTGGATAAAGAAAAAGCAAAAATGATTGAAGGTTTAAAATCTGAAGAAAAAAATGTTTCTGCTGTAGCCAACCGTGTTGAAAATTTTTTAACTTTTGGCAAAAATCATCCTAGAGGCGAATATATAACAGAACAAACCATCAATAATATAACTTTAAATGATTTAGTTCAACATTACAACACTTATTTCGTTCCTGAAAATGCTTATTTAGTTGTCATAGGCGATGTGAAATTTGCGGAAGTTAAACAAAAAGTGGAAGCCTCTTTTGAATCTTGGACCAAAGCCACTGCTCCACAATTGACTTATTCAGACCCGAGAAATGTGCAGTACACTCAAATCAATTTTATTGATATGCCCAATGCAGTTCAATCTGAAATTTCGGTTGTAAATACTGTAAATTTAAAAATGACCGACAAAGATTATTTTGCTGCAATTGTGGCAAATCAAGTTTTGGGTGGCGATTTTAATAGCTACTTGAATATGAATTTGAGAGAGAAGCATGGTTGGACCTATGGTGCACGTTCTAGCATCAGCGGAAGCAAATATGTAACAAAATTTAAATCATCTTCTCAAGTTAGAAATGCAGTGACAGACAGTGCCGTTGTCGAATTTATGAATGAACTAAAACGCATTCGCAAAGATAAAGTTTCTGATGAAAATTTAAAAAATGTAAAAGCAGGATTTATTGGCAAATTTGTAATGCAGATTCAAAAGCCTGAAACAGTTGCGCGATACGCATTAAACACAGAAACTCAAAAACTTCCAGCAGATTTTTATGAAAATTACATCAAAAGTATCAACGCCGTAACTGCTGACGATGTTTTAAGAGTTGCAAATAAATATTTCTTAACAGACAATACTCGTATTATTGTAACTGGAAAAGGTAGTGAGGTAATCAAAGGTTTGGAAAAACTAAAAATGCCTATTTTCTATTTTGACAAATTTGGCATGCCATCCAAAAAAACCGAACAGAAAAAAGTTGCTGATGGAGTAACAGTAAAATCTGTAATAGACAAATATATTGCAGCAATTGGTGGCGAACAAACTGTAAAATCTGTGAAAACTACTGCTACGAAAGCTACGGCTACTGTACAGGGAATGCCCATGGAAATGACTATGAAAAACTCTATCGACGGAAAATCGTTGGTTGAAATGACAATGATGGGAAATTCTATGATGAAACAAGTAGTCTCTGATAAATCAGGCTATTCAGTTCAGCAAGGGCAACGAAAAGAATACGATGCTGCAAAATTGGCCGAAGAAAAAATTGATGCTTTGCCTTTTCCTGAAACGATTTTAGCCACAAAATCTGATGTCCAACTTTTGCCAATTCAAACTGTAGATGGAAAAGAAACTTATGCAATCAAAGATGGCAAAAAAACATATTTCTTTGATGTTGTATCTGGATTGAAAACTAGTATTTCTTCGGAAATGGAAGCAAATGGTCAGAAAATGAACCAAGTTGTAAATTTTTCTGATTATAAAGAAGTAAAAGGAATTAAATTTCCACATAAAATGGTTTTAAATGTAGGTATGGAAATAGAATTAATCACTTCCGAAATAAAAATTAATGAAGGTGTAAGCGAAGATGATTTTAAATAATAAGTTTAAATTTATAACAAATGTCTCGAGAAATTGAGACATTTGTCATTTATACCATATTAACAAAAATTTATCAAGCTATTAATACCAAATTGTGAAAATACCAAACTATTTTTACGCCATGTATATTAAAATCTTTAACAGAAAAAGTTTTATATTGATGCTTTTTTTTCTATTACAAAATTGCTTCTCGCAATCAGTTTTAAATGGGAAAATAGTTTCGGAAGCTTCAAATATTGATGGAATTATCATCATCAACATTAGCAACAATAAAACGAGTCAAAGCAAAAAAGATGGCCTTTTTTCTATACAAGCCAAACCAACAGATACTTTATATTTTTCTGGTATGCAAATTATCGATTCAAAAATTATACTCAAAGAATCAGATTTTTTAAAAGATTTATGCTACATCCGACTAAAATCTCAAATCAACCAATTGGAGGAAGTCGTTATCGAAGATTATAATAAAATTAATAGTGTTTCAACAGGAGTTTTATCAAAACCAGCAAAAAAGTATACAGTTGCAGAAAGAAGAATTCGGGAAGCTACAACTGGCGGTGGAATTATACCACTAAATCCAATTATAAATGCCATTACTGGAAGAACAGCAAAACTTAAAAAAGAATTAGAAGTTGAAAAACGTGAACGCCTTCAAAATAGATTATCAGGTTGGTTTCAGGAAGATTATTATACTCAGAACTTAAAAATTCCATCGGAATATATTAAAGGGTTTCAAATTTTTGTTCTTGATGATGATCGAATAATAGCCAGTTTGAAAGCAAAAAACAAAACCATGACTACTTTTTTATTATCTGGTTTGGCAGAGAAATATTCAAAAGTTATTGCTCCATAATTCAATCTTTTTAAATGAAAAAAATATTTATTTCTAGTTTACTTTTTTTAATTATTGTTGGGTTTTCTTCTTTTTCGATTCATAAATTCTATGTTTCTATTTATCAAATAAATTATGTTTCTGAAAAGAAAATGGTTCAAATAACTTCCAGAATTTTTGCGGATGACTTAAACGCAGTTTTAAATAAAAAATATAAAGTAAAAACACATTTAGGTGAAACTCTAGAATCTGAACAAGATATTATTTTAATGAAAAAATATTTATTAGAAAATATGTCAATTAAAATCAACAGCAAAGCTCAAGAGCTCAATTATCTTAGTTCAGAAAAAGAAGGCAATATAATTATTTGCTATTTAAAGGTTAAAAACACATCAAAAATAAAAACATTCGAAATTCGAAACACTTGTCTTTTAGAATTGAATGATGAACAACAAAATATAATGCAAATTAACATTTTTAACAAAAAAGAAAATATCTTATTTACCATCAATAATGTGAAAGCTTTGTTAAAACTATAACAAAAAGATATTGTTAAATAAAAATAATTAATTTTATGCCTTGACAATTTCAAAAACTATGAAAACTACTATTACTTCATTTTTCTTTTTACTTGCAATTTCAACTTCAATAATAGCGCAAGAGACCAAAGAAACACCAAAATTAAAAGAGCAAGGACATAATGATGTTAACAAATTCAGACAAATGTATGAAGAATTTGCTACGCCAAATATGTACAGAACAGCTTCTGGTGCGCCAGGTCCAGAATATTATCAGCAACAAGCGGATTATAAAATGGATATCGAGCTCGATGATAAAAATACCAAATTGTATGGAACGGAAACCATTACCTATACCAACAATGCCAAAGAATCACTAGAATATTTGTGGTTACAATTGGATCAAAACATGATGGCGAAAACATCAAAAACGCCTTTGGTTAGAGATACAAAAATAGATCCATCATTAAGTGCCGCAGGTTTTTCAAGAACTTTTTTAGAAGAAAAATTCGATGGAGGTTTCAAAATCGAATATGTAAAAGATGCATTGGGAAAACCAGTTTCTTATACGATTAACGAAACCATGATGCGTATCAATTTAGAAAAACCTTTGGCAAAAGGGCAAAAAATGATTTTGAATATCAAGTGGTGGTATAATGTCAATGATTATATGATAGACGGTGGTCGTTCTGGTTTTGAGCAGTTCAAAGATGGAAACAGACTGTATGTTTTAGCGCAATTTTATCCAAGAATGGCGGTTTATAATGATGTGGAAGGTTGGCAAAATATGCAATTTTGGGGCAGCGGAGAGTTTGCACTGCCTTTCGGAAATTACGAAGTAAACATTACAGTTCCAGCAGATCACGTCATGGAAGGCACTGGGAATTTAATGAATAGAGCGGAAGTTTTTTCGCCAGAACAAGTACAACGATATACAAAAGCACAAACTTCTTATGACAATCCAGTCATTATTGTTACACAAGCAGAAGCCGTAGCGAAAGAAAATTCTTTTTCGGACAAAAAGAAAACCTGGAAATTTAAAGCCGAAAATGTTCGTGATTTTGGAATTTCTACCTCAAGAAAATATATTTTAGACATGATGGCCGTTAAAATGGCATCGAAAACAGTTATGGCAGTTTCGCTTTATCCAAAAGAAGGCAACCCACTGTGGGAAAAATTCTCGACCATGGCAGTAGCACATACTTTAAAATCCTACTCAAGTCATACTTTCGATTATCCATATCCAAAAGCGGTTTCAGTAAATGCTCAGGATCAGGGAATGGAATATCCAATGATTTGTTGGAATTTTGGTCGTCCAGATGCCGATGGGAAATATTCGGACGATGTAAAGTACGGAATGCTTGGCGTAATTATTCACGAAGTAGGTCACAATTATTTTCCAATGATTGTCAATTCAGATGAGCGTCAGTGGACTTGGATGGACGAAGGTTTGAACACTTTTATGCAATATATGGCAGAAACAGAATGGACAGAATCTAAATTTCCATCGCGTCGTGGTCCCGCAAAAAATATTGTTCCATACATGAGTGGCGCACAATCTGGTCTTGAACCAATTATGTCAAATTCGGAAGTTTTGAAACAATTTGGAAACAATGCTTACGGAAAACCAGCCACCGCATTAAACATTTTGCGTGAAACCATTATGGGGCGCGAATTGTTTGATTATGCTTTCAAAACCTATGCAAATCGTTGGAAATTTAAGCATCCAACACCAGAAGATTTCTTTAGAACAATGGAAGATGCATCGGCTGTAGATTTGGACTGGTTCTGGAGAGGTTGGTTTTATTCAACCGATTATAACGATATTGGAATCAAAGAAGTAAAGCAATTTTTTGTAAGCAACGACGAACCAAAAGGTTACAAAGCGCCAGAAATTACAAGACGAAACAGATTTGCAGCCACTGGTCCAAAAGTATATATGGTAGCAGACGGCAGCGAAGGCTACAAACCAGAATTAAATAAACCCTTGAATATTAAGGAAGTAAAAACCCTCGATGAATATGTAACTACAAAATTTTCAGAAGCTGAAAGAAGCAAACTGGAAACACCAAACTATTTTTATGAAGTAACTTTCAATAAGCCAGGCGGATTGGTCATGCCAATTATTGTTGAATTGACTTTTGAAGATGGTACAACTCAAAACTATACTTTTCCCGCACAAATTTGGAGAATGAATGATCTTGAAGTTTCAAGAACTTTCGCCACCAAAAAAGTCGTAAAGAAAATTTTAGTAGATCCAAAATTGGAAACTGCAGACGTTGATGTAACCAATAATACTTGGCCAAAACAAGTAGAAAAGTCTAAATTTGACTAATTATTTAGCATTTGTTTATGCTACAAAAAATTGAAATTATCAGATTTAAACAATAACTTTGCAAACTCAAAACTCTTGCAAATAAGTAGGGCGTGACACTCATAAAAATCCTAAGAAATTTTGGAATTTTTACGAGTGTCGGGCTTTCGGCTTTATCTTTTTTTATTTTGTCATATTGAGCTTGTCGAAATACAAAAATAAAAAAAGGATATCGCCTCAATCCCTCACGCAAACCAACTATATTTTCAAAGTTTACATTCGTTAAGATTTAAGACAAAAAGAATGATTGAAACAGACATACTTATTATTGGAGCTGGTCCAACAGGGCTTTTCACCGTTTTCGAAGCAGGATTACTCAAATTGAAATGTCATATTATAGATGGTTTGCCACAGCCCGGAGGACAGTTAACTGAATTGTATCCTAAAAAACCAATCTTCGATATTCCGGGTTATCCAGAAGTACTAGCAGGCGATTTGGTAGACAATTTAATGGAGCAAATCAAACAATTTCAACCCGGATTTACACTAAATGAAAAAGCCGAAACCATTGAAAAACTCGAAGATGGAACATTCATTGTAACAACCGATAGAGGAACACAACATCATGCCAATTCTGTTGCTATTGCTGGTGGACTTGGAAGTTTTGAACCTAGAAAACCGCTCATAAAAGATATAGAATTCTACGAAGAAAAAGGTGTTGAATACTTTGTAAAAAACCCTGAATTGTTTCGTAATAAAAAAATTGTTATTGCGGGCGGAGGTGATTCGGCACTTGATTGGAGCATTTTCTTGTCCAATGTAGCATCAGAAGTTACTTTAATTCACCGCCGAAATGAATTTCGCGGCGCACTCGATTCTGTCGAAAAAGTACAAGAACTCAAACATTCTGGCAAAATTCATTTGGTAACTCCTGCGGAAGTTGTTGGTCTAAATGGTTCGGAACATATAGAATCTATTGATATTGAAGAAAACGGAGCGCATCGCAATTTGAAAACAGACTATTTTATTCCTCTTTTCGGGCTCACACCAAAATTGGGAGCTATTGCAAATTGGGGATTGGAAATTGAAAAAAATGCTATTAAAGTTAATAATTCGCTCGACTACCAAACCAATATTGAAGGAATTTATGCCATCGGTGACGTGAATACCTATCCAGGAAAATTAAAACTCATTCTTTGTGGTTTCCACGAAGCCACACTCATGGTTCAAAGCGTATACCAACGCATGAATCCAGGAAAAAAACACGTCTTAAAATATACTACTGTTTCAGGAATTGATGGATTTGATGGCACACGAAAAGAAGCCGAAAAAGCAGTTGTTAAAGCAATTGATTAGATACTCAAAATCAGACACGAATTGCACTAATTTACACTAATTTACACAAATTATTTTCGTATAAATTGGTGCAATTCGTATAAAACTTTTAAATAAGCTGAAAAACAGACACGAATTATACAAATTATAATGAAGTTATTTTTGTGAAATTAAACTAAATTTTAATTAGTGAAAATTAGTGTAATTCGTGTGAAAATTTTAAATAACAATATATAAAACTAAATTATTTCCTACTCGCCATATAAACACCAACCAATATTATAAAAGCACCTAAAAACTGGATTGGAGTTAACATTTCATTATCCAATAATCCCCAACCAAAAGCCACAACAGGAATTAAATAAGTGACAGAAGTTGCAAATACTGGTGATGAGATTTGTATGATTCGAAAGAATATTAAATTTGCAATTCCAGTTCCAACTACGCCCAATATTGCAATATAAATCATAGAATTCTGGGTTTTTGGAATAAAAACCACCTCACTAAAACCAGAAAAACTTAATACAATTATTGCAGGAATGGTCATAAGCGCAAAATTTCCAACGCTTATTGTCATTGGACTTAAATCAGATAAATATTTCTTTATCAAATTCACATTTGTAGCATAACATAATGAAGCAATTATAATAAAAATAGCATAAAAATAATTTTGATCTGGGTGATTGACTGCGCCATTGTAAACCAATAATATACTCCCAACCAATCCAATTAAAACACCTATTATTTGACCGCGTTTGAAGGTCAATCCAAAAAATGAAATTCCAATAATCAGCGTATTCATTGGAGTGAGCGAATTTAATATAGCACTCACAGAACTGTTAATTTGAGTTTGCGCATAGGCAAACAAAAAAACTGGCAGAAAGGTGCCAAAAAATGCTGTCATTGCAATGTATTTCCACTGTAAACGAGGAATTTTTGCCAATGATTTAAAACCAATTAATAATAGAAAAATGGACGTAAAAAGTATCCTCAGGGAACCTACTTGAAAAGCATTCAATCCTACGAGTCCTCGTTTAATTAAAATGAAAGAACTTCCCCAAATTAATGACAACACAATCAATAAAAACCATTTGCTATTTTTAGTAAACATACTTTGAATTTTGAATTCCCAAAATTCTGTTATTTTTATGAATAACTTATTGTTTTTTATATATTTTTGTTTGTAATTTTATTTCACTTAAAATTTTATATTTATGAAAACTACTAAATTAACATTTGCATTTTTAATTGCAATAGGAGCATTGTTTGTGAGTTGCAAAAAAGAAACAGCGCAAACAAAGCTTGAAACAGCAACGACTACATCAAACCAAATTGCTAAAGCAGAAACTACAAGTTTTAATATTGAAGGAATGACTTGTGCTGTAGGATGTGCAAAAACAATAGAAAATAAATTGGCTGGCTTGGAAGGAATTCAAAAAGCAACTGTCGATTTCGATAAAAAAACAGCTACAATTCAATATGATGCAGCTATACAAACTCCTGAGAAATTGGTTGAATTTGTTGAGGCAGTTGCAGATGGTAAGACTTATAAAGTTTCTAATGTAAAATCGTCTGCTGACAAGGCCATGCTGTATCAAGAAAAACAAGACCAAGAAAAAGATAAAAAAGCAGATAGAAAGAAAAAGAAATCTAAAGCTAGCGCAGATGAAGCAAGTGCATCTAGCACAACTGTAGCAAAAGAGGAAAAAAAAGCGGGTTGTTGTGCAGGTAAAAAAGCGTGTAGTTCAGAAAAACCTGCAACGATGTAGTATTTATAATAATCCAAATATATTCTAAGAATTATATTTGACTTACATATTATGAAAAACAAACTCACTACGGTGGGTTTTTTTTATTTCCATTTTAAACTTTCCATCAAAACCCTTAAATCATTTTTTACATATTCGGAAGCTGGCAAAACTGAATCATAATTGGGTTTTGCATAAAAATAAACCGAACCTACTAAAAAATGTTTCACACTATCGGTCAAATAAAACTGCGATTGTGAGGCTGCGTTTCCGCCCACTTCATAAAACATTCCGTAAGTTTTTTTGTCTCTATTCACAAAAGGTTGTTCTAGGATTTCATCCGCTTTTTTTACATGCTCGTAGGTGAGTTTTTGAGCATCACGCAACAAAGAATTTATGTTTTTATTTACTGGTTTATAATTAAGGTAAACGGTAGCTTTTAAGTTTGGATATTCTATATCAAAATTGCAATTTCCTTTGTCTATAATATTTCCTAAAATATTATAATTAAAACTATATCCACAAGTTCTATCGAACACTTTGTATTTTGGTTCAGGATAATCCAAACTTAGATAACTTTTCGGCTTTGGCAAAACATCATCTTTACAACCAATAACTAAAGCTGAAATTAAAAAAAAACAAAAAACTTGAAAATATCTTGTATTCATATATAAGTATTAAAACGGCAAATCGTTTTCCAGATTTGAGTTAAATGTGGTTTTCTTTGGAGATTCTGATTCAGTTTTTGAATTTTCAGTATCCTTTTTGGTATTCAAAAAGGTAAATTCTGTTACTTGAATTTCGGTTGTATATTTTGTTGAGCCATCTTCAGCTTGCCACTGGCGAGACTTTATTCGACCTTCAACATAAATTTTATCACCTTTGGACAAGTATTTTTCACATATTTCTGCTGCTTTATTTCGCACTACAACATTGTGCCACTCAGTTGAAGTAATTTTCTCGTTGGTCGATTTGTTGATGTAAACCTCATTTGTTGCCAACGGAAATCTGCCAATGCAATTGCCACCATCAAAATAATGCATTTTAATATCTTCACCCAAATGACCAATTAGCATCACTTTATTTAACGTTCCACTCATTTTAATTTATTTTCAATAATTTCAAAGGTAACCATTTTAATCAAAACTTATTCTTCTCAATAAAATTGTGTAGTACAATAGGAAATGGGAATTTATTCAAACTTTCAAAATCCAAACCATTTTCAAAAACGTTGTTTTGTTTTATTTTCCAGAATTTGATATTTAGATGTTGGTGCGTTAACTTGTGAATAATTGCATCAGATTCAAGTAATCTAATGTCAGAAATATTTTCTATTTTGCTTTTTATTAATGATAAAATTTCTACATCTGAAGTTTCTATTTCAGTTTCCACTAATGGCAATTCGTATAAATTATGCCAAATTCCTTTTTCTGTTCGCTTGTTGATTGTAGTTTTATTTTCGTTATCAAAAATATACAAGTAGTTTAAAAACCGATGCTTTACTTTCAATTTCTTGATTTTAACAGGAAGCTGATTCACTTTATCAAGTGCCAAAGCTGCACAACTATTATTTAAAGGACAAATACTGCAATTGGGATTTTTTGGCACACATTGCAAAGCACCAAACTCCATAATGGATTGATTGAATAACGCTGGATTTTCTTTAGAAATCACTTCAAAAGCCAAATCTGTAAATTCTTTTTTGGCTTTTGCCGATGCAATATCTGTTGCTACATCAAAATAACGAGCAAGCACGCGATATACATTTCCATCGACCACAGGAACAACTTCATTGTAAGAAAAAGAAGCAATTGCGGCAGCCGTATATTCTCCAACACCTTTTAATTTTAATAAATCGTTATAATTTGTTGGAAAAATTCCGTTCAATTCCGATGCAATATATTTTGCGGTGGTGTGCAAATTTCTAGCCCTGGAATAATAGCCCAAACCTTGCCAAAGTTTTAAAACCTGTTCTTCGTTGGCATTTGCCAAATCAAAAACAGTTGGAAATGTTTGTGTAAATGCCTCATAATAAGGCAATCCTTGCGCAACTCGGGTTTGTTGCAACATGATTTCTGATAACCAAATATAATACGGATTTGTGGTTTTTCGCCATGGCAAATCTCGTTTTTTATCTAAATACCACGTTGCTAATATCTTACTAAAACTCATTGTAAATAATTGATTCGCAAAAATAAATCTTTATATGATTAAATTTTAATCATTTATACATTAAATATTGTTTAAATAATTTATATATTTGCAACCTCAAAAATTTACACAAATTTAATTATATTCAAAATGACAAAAGCAGATATCGTAGCTAAAATTTCAGAGAAATTAGGACTAGAAAAAGGTGATGTACAAGCTACAGTGGAG
>NZ_JANLVD010000071.1:0-2416 GCF_031363805.1 Flavobacterium sp.
TCAAATTTTTTATTTGTTTCTACATCGCCTAGAATTTGATTTTCTTTTTTACAAGAAAAAATAGCAGCTAATACTAAAAATGAGAGAATTGCCTTTTTCATATCTAACTTTTAAATGAGCTATAAATATAAAAATAAAAATTTGTTTAAATTGAATTATTTCTTTCTTAACAGTTGAATAATTTGAAATACCGTTAATGCTAAAAAAACTACCCAAATATTATTCAAAATAATATTTTCAGAAACAACACCGTTTTTAGTGATGCTTTTTAATCCTAAAATCAAAGCTAGCATTCCAAAAAAAGTGCCTATTAAAGTTCCAACAACATAATAAAAGCCAAGTTTTTTTTTGGTTGATATATAGTTTTTATTGACCAAATACAAATTCCAGCTCAACCAAAAAGGAACTTGTGCAAAATTCAGGCTACTTAAAATTAATCCGATTATAAAAGTTGGAAAACCAATGAATCTTGATTCTTGAGTGTTATTAATACTATTTTGACCTTCAGTTGGATAAAAATAAAAGGTCAAAAAAATTAAAAATCCAATTGAAAAAATAGAAATCCACTTTTTTAATTTAGGATTCATATTTAATTTATTGGCAAAATAAAAAGTGGCATAAATTACAATGGCTTCAATGATTAAAACGCCTAATAAATAATATATGAGCTGCCATAAATTTGATTTTGTATAAATTTCAAAACCAATTACATTTAAATATCCTAAAGGAATTGAACCAATAAAACTGACTAAAAAACCAACACCTATATTTTTTAAAACTTTCAAAATTAGAAATGGTTTAGTTTTTTGTTTTGAGCCAAATGTAGTCTATATTGTTCCATTCCAGCTTTGTGCGATAAATATGGAAATCCTTTTTTATGGTTTTCAATACTTATTTGATACATATAAGTAATATGTCTTGACAATTCTTTCCAAGCAAAAAATATGGAATGTCTTGGATCGTAAATATGTGTTGGTTCGCTTCCAGCACCATTAATTTCGACTACTTGAAAATTTTTGCCCTCTTCCAATTCTTCAATAGAATTGTACATTAGATCCATTCGACCGAAATAAAAACCATCAATTTGCAAACACATTTCATTGATTACTTCATTTAGTTTTGATGTAATTAGACTTTCACCATCTACAAATTTTGCGCCACGACAATGATTTCCGAAAGGAACAAGATTCAAGGGTTCGCCAACAGGCAGAATGTTTTCTAAAGTATTGCCAAATTCTTTTTCTAAGGTTTTTAATTGCAATTCGAAACGAGGGTTTTGTTTTAGTAAAGTTCGGATAGATGATTTCCCATCGCCCACTACTATTAAGAATTCTTTGGAAACAATTCCAGTGATTTTACCTTTATCATCATTGGGAAAACGAACATAAAATATACCGATTTCATTTTTAAACGGAATTAAATCTTGCAACAAATAGTCAAAATTTGCTTTTGAATGATACACTTTTAACTCTTCCAAAGAATTGATTTTCTTGACTGCTGAACCTCGCAAACCAATATCTGGTTTGACAATAAATGGATATTTAATATTTGATTTCTGAAGTGTTTGTTCCACTATTTCAAATTTCTCATTTTCATTTACAAATTCAGTTTTTGGATAATATTTTTGTGGAATTAAATCGTAAATTTCTTTTTTGCTTTCCATAATAAATCCGCCATTGGTAATGGTTGGATTTGAAGCATTAAAAAAGAAAATACTCCTTGCTTTTAAAGCATAAAAAGCCCATAAAAAATAAATAGGAATATATAGGATGTGAAATGGCCAATATTCCCAATGGGTAAGTTTATGAAAAAATAATCGCATTAAATAGTTTGGAATGAATTGGTGAAATTTTTATTGGTAATCAAATCATTATAATTAAAAATAGCCTCACCGTTTTCAAGAATGACTTGCGAAATACTTACCGTTTTTAGCACATTATTTCTGTTTATAACCAATCCGTTTTCTGTGTTTTCGGGTTCGGTATTTGAATGAAAATTATACAAATCAACTTCGGATATTTCGTCTTTATGTTTGATAAAATCATAAAACCAAAGACTTCTTTTTTCACGAATTTCTTGTGAATATAATGTAGAAGATGACCAAATGTATTTTTTAGAAATGTCCAACTCCATTGTATCCTTTTCTATTTCATTCCATTGCAATTGAAAAAGCTCTTGATTTTCATAAACTACCAACGTAAATGGCTCCACTTTTTCTAAATCAATTTTGTTCCAAGCTTCGACAATATTATCGGTTGCAATTAAATCTAAAACTATCAATCCCCTACTCTTTTGGTAAAAATTGGTTTTGAATTCATGTTTTTCTTTAGCTCCGTTTAAAAGTACAATTGTATTTCCATTTTCGGCAATGGCAAACCAAGTTCCTCCAGCTTTGGCATCTTTGGGAAACAATATT
>NZ_JANLVD010000076.1:0-8308 GCF_031363805.1 Flavobacterium sp.
TCTCATTTGCTATAACTTCTCTACATTTATTGTCATCTGGAAAGGCTTTTATGAACTCTAAAATATTCTCCCCCCTAAATATTGCTTCCATCTACTATATTTTACTGTAAATATAATTGTTTTTTATGTATGTAACTCGATTTATATTTATAGCTTTCTTGGTTTTTTATTGTCATATACAATCATTACATTGGTAATTAAAATACTAATTAAAAATGGTATTGAAGTTTTTATATAAAGATTTACTTCTATTAATGAATTTAACATATACAACCATATAATCCACATAAAAACATATAATACTAATCCTAAAAATATTAGTTTGTGTTTTTTTAATTTTGAAACAATTAAAATAAAAATACTAATTAATAAAAACTCTACTAAATAATAAGTATAATTTCCTTGAAAATTATCCACACTAAAATCCCAGCCATTTCCTAATGATCTATAAATTAATGTTATTAAACAAGTAAAAATAGATATCGAAGGTGTACCGTTATAGCTTATCTGTACATATAAAAAAGAAACTATAGTAATAATAGCTAATATGATATATTTATAATTTTTCATATTTGATTTGGATTAATTAAAACGAAGAACCACCGCCAGCATTAGGTTTTATGTCTCCATTACTTAAAACTTTTACTTTGTTAAAATCTATTTTATTTATTAGATTAACTGGATTTACTCCTTTACCCATTTGATTTAATATAGGAGAAAGATATGGGGTTAAAGTATTATCCATATTCGTATGTTTAGTTCCAATAGGTAAAATTACATTAACTGAATTGGTACCTTGTGCACCTATTCCACCTCCACCTGCATAATCATTTGCTGCTGATTTAAAGTTTACTAAATTTTTAACATTGCTTCCTAAAGGGACACTATATCCTTCCGCACTATTTAATCCTGTTCGATTAGCAGCTTCCATAGTCATTACTAAATCAATAGACTTATTTTTAATAGCACCATTGTTGTTTACTATGTTAGCTGCATCTAAAACGTCCTTACCCCCTAAACTATGACCAATTAATGCTAATTTTCCATCAGGGTTTGTTTCTCTATAATTAGCAATTGTTTGAGCAATATGCCCAGCAGTAATCCCACCTTCAGAACCAGAATAATTAATTATTGTGGCATTATTAACATTAAATCCTTTCTGTCCTATCATTGATAAGCCGTCATCATTATTGTTATATGGGCTAGGCATGTTTTTAATCAATGTATTATTACCGCTAATTTTATCACCATAATAACCACCTGCTGATCCATTAACTGTGATTACTAACATCTGTGTATTTTTCCCAACTTGTACAGGTTCTAATCCTTCAAGTTCTCTACTATCAACAACTCGATTACCACTAAAGACATAAGGAGACCAAGTGTGGTATTCCTCTGTAAGTGGATCTATTGACATAAACCTTCCAATAGCATAATCATAATTTCTCCATTTAAAGCTATCCCAATTCAAGCCTAGTTCATCTTGACGCTCTTGAGCTTGAAACTTATACTTGTAATAAGGACTAAATCCTGCCGGAGCTATTCTAAAAGTATTTCTACTAGTTGCTGAGCCCGAAAGTACAATTGGATCAGAATTATAATTGGTATGCTTTAACCCAAAAGGATAATAATTATTTTCCTCTATAATTTTGACACCTCCCGTACTAGGATCTATACCATAGCTTACTCTCACATTGCCTAGATGATCGGTATAATTAAATACATAATTAAAATAAGGAGACGATATAATTTGGGCTGGTTTACAAGTAACACAGTTGGTTTGCACCATGGCTACATTAACATAACCTTCTGCGTGAGGAAAAAATAACAAAATATTGTCCTTATATTGGTAACCACCTTGCAAATATTCTGTTTTGGATATCACTGTTCCTTGTGTCACTAGTTTTTGTAATTTTTGCCCTGTGGCATCGTAAAGATATTCAATAGTATTGGAACCAAAAAATATTTTAGTTGGTAAATTCAAATGGTTATAGGTAATAGCAGTAATACCCTTGTTGGCATCACTTATCATATTGCCATTGGCATCATAGGTATAATCATCGCCAGTATTCGTACCATTTTTAAAACCACTCGGACTGGTATTGATATCAGATACTTTAGCCAATCTGTTGCTATTATTATTTTCCTGATATTGATAATCTAAATAATCAATCTGCAACGCTTGACTTTGCGAATCAGCATCGCCATTCCGAACCAAAGTCGTAATGTTTCCGTTTTTATCGTAAGCAATGTTTTCGTTATACGAGTTGGTAACAGGAACGGCATTTTCAGGTCGCTGGTAAATAGAATTTAACAATCTGTTCAAATCATCATATTGGTAACCGTATTTTCTAAGCACTCCGTCTGACCAAGTACGCCAATGTGTTTCAGATATATTGCCATTAAATAACGGTTTACCGACATAGGTTGATATATTTTGTACTGTATTATAATTAATCTTAAAAGCAAATAAATCTCTTTCTAAATTATTTAAAACTAAATTGTTAGTTGCATCATTATTGATGCCTGTAAGCCAGCCTCGAATATTATATTTATAATCAACTTTTTGCAAAGGCATACTCACATTGTTTCCTACTTTTTTAGAAATCAATTGACCCAATTCATCATAGGTATTGTCTGCCAACAATTGTGCAGGCATACTGTTTACTTGATGCGTATGGGTAAGCAATCTATCTTGTGCAGAATATGTAAAATTTTCTGTAACCAATAATTCTATACTACTCGCATTATATTTATGTCTGGTTTTGGTGAACTCAGTTTTGCCAATAAAATCCAGTTTGGAATCTACTTGTGTATAACCGCCTAAATGATTGCTAGTAAAACTGCGAATGGGTCTGGCTTTATAATCGTATAAAGTATAGGCAGTTTCACCAATTATAGCGGTATCGGTTGTTAGCGTTCTGATCCATGAACCTGTAGGCATGCCTTTTGGTTTTAGGGTGTTGTTGTAGTACACAGCTTGCCCTTCAACATTGGCAAACGAAATCGCAGGTGTAATCGGAAAATTATAATCATCATAATAATTTACACTCAGCAATTTAAAGGTGGTGGGTGCTACGGCATTGCTGTAATAGGCAGCAATTCCATCAATAGTTCCACTGGTTTGTTTGGTTTCGTTTAAAGTAGTGGTTAAACTATTTTGAGCGGTTTGTTTGGTAGCTCTTTCAGTTTCGTTTACAATTGCTTGTTGCCAACCAGTGTAAACAGGTCTGCTAAAAGCATCATATTTGGTAATCAACCAACCAACCGTATTTGGTGTAGCATTGGGAAATGGCGAAAAGGCGGGACCTGTTGCTACTGGTCGGTCGAGTTTGTCATACACAATAAACTCCCATTGTTTACCAGGTAGTTTTTTCTCTACCAAGCGGTTTCGATAATCATATTTGTATTGGTAACACAAATTATTGAGTATGGTGGCATCAAGTACACCATCTGCCTTTGGCGGAATCACATAGGTCAAATTGCCATAGATATCATAAACGTAATAAGTATCGTGAGCATTATTAGTATTATAAGTTCTTTTTAAAACGACTTGTCCTTCTTTGTTTTTGAATTCTTCAGTTACCCCTCCTTTGGATGGGCTCGGGGAGGAATTTTCATCTCTGGTAACCGTTTTATACAATTGATTGGCATCATAATTTCCAGTTGATACAATATTTATATCATACAATCCTCTGGCAGAATTCCATGTAGTGGTAGCATTATGATATTTGACTTCGGCACCAGTGTTGGTTTGGTAATCCATTTTTATTTCATGACCAGAACCTAATTTCCAATCGTTGCCGGGTGCAGCTTGTTTTAAAACCCGATTGAGTGGCGAAGCTTCAAATTCTTTTTCAGAAAATGGATTTAGGGTATTTTCGTAATTGGGATTGTTGTAAAATGCTAAAACATCAGTTAGACCATTATCTTTATAAAGTGTTGATGCAGATGTATTGTTTACATAGGGCAAATATTCTTTTGTTTGCCTGCCAGAAAAATCATATTCTATTGGCGTAACAATATCTTTACCTGAGTTTGATTGTGCGATTGCAATATTTTGAATAGGTCTACCTAATCCATCGAAATAAGAAACATTTATGCTAATATCCTTCATATCGATAATAGCAGATAAACTTGTTACAGGGATTTTAGGCTTTGATGATATGATATAATTTTGATTGTAAGTTGAATTATTTCCAGATGTGTTTATAGGAACTGTACAACCAAAAACTTGTCCCGCTATATTAGGGCAATTATCAGAATTGTTATTTGCGTAACTGCCAATTGGTTTTAAACAAGATGTAATTGTACTTGTTGAACTTTCACCAAAACCATCGTTATCAGTATCAATATACCATTTTGTATTTGGATTTATCAAAAACCTAGTATCGTCACAATCAGTATTATTTAAAACTCCATTTAAAGGTTTTAAACATTGTGCAGACAAAATAATATTGCTTCCAAACCCATCCTTATCATTATCAACATACCAAATTGTATTGGGATTTAAGGTTGCTAGATTATCATTACAATCTAGGCTATTGAAAACCCAAGTTAAATCGGGAGGATTGCATATTATTAATTCATTTGATAAATTACCGAAACCATCATCGTCGGAATCTTTATACCATTTTAAAATTGTAATATTCTGATTATTATCATTACAGTCACCTGCCTTATTTGCATACCCAGGAGGAGGATCATTAATATCTGAACTATCCCACAAAATCGGTAAAACACCCCAATTATCACCATCGTTATCGGTCCAAAATTTATTACATCCATTACACGGGCCGAGTGCAGCATTGTTAGAAGGGGTAACTTGCGAACTGACACTTAAAATAAAACAGATATTAAAGAATATAGTAAATATTAATTTCATTTTTTTAATTTTTATAATGGTATTGGTTTTCAGATACAATTTTATTTGCTTTGTCTTTAATATGTATCAATCTATTGTTAGAATCATAAGTGAATGTATTAGTGTCACCTTTTGAATCTGTTATTGTAGTTACGCCAATTAGTGGTTTGTGAGTGTATGTAGTTATCATTGCATTTGATAAATAATTTCTCAACCCGTTAAAGGCTACTAAATTTGATTCATCATAATTTTGCAAGCCAGTAGAATCAGTCCCCAAGGCGGCGGCTACTTGTGCAAAGGTGGCATTTTCAATTTTAGCTACAGGTAGTGTTTTATTATAACCCCATATGATAGAAGTTGAATAGCCATTTTCTTGAGTATATTGTACTAAATTACTTTTAGCATCATATAAATCGTAAGTAACTTTTTTTTCTAAATTTCCTATATCAGGAATGCTTAATAAATTATTGGGGAATTTGGCAGAATATATGTTTTTGGGTAATAAAATATTATTAGTTGAGGTATTTCTTTCGTAGGTTGTAAATTTTTCAGATAGCTTTATTGAATTTTTAAATTGGGATTCCGATAATGGTAATGAAATATTTGCATTTTTAAAATTCAATAAATTTGTACTTGAGGGTAAATAAATATCCCATGGATATTTATATTGCGTTTCAATAAGTTCATTATTGATACTAGTAAATACATTTTTTTTAATCAAAACATCCTGACTAGAGACATTTGAAGAATAGTTCATAGGAGAATTGTATATAAAGTTTTCTGTATTAATTAACTGTCCTGATGAGTTTACAGTATTAGTAATCTTTTGGGTTAAATAATCATTGTAAAAATATATTTTGTTTGTTACAATAATATTACCCGAAACATGCATTCTAGTAGAAAAATTATTAAATTTATTATTGCTTACATTATAAGTAAAACTTGAAAATTGTTTTAAAACTGAATTAACATCATAAACAGATTCTGTTAGGATTTTTCCTCTTTCCCCACTTCTGTCATTTAATAAATTACCAATATAATTGGCAGCAACTCCATCGGGATTACATGGATTGCTATTATATATAATATTATTATTAAATAAATCGGGAGTTGTCGTAAAATCAGAATACTTACTTACTTTAAATCCATTACCATTCAATACTTCCGTTACCTCTGAATACGCAATAACTGGTGAATACATTAATATATTACCAATAGGATTTGATCTTCTATAAGATCTGTAATTTGGAGCGGATGTTACCTGTGGACAACTATAATATGAATGATATCTGGGCCATTGAAACATAATGCCACTTGATATACTACCTGTATTAGCTGAGTAATCTGAAATATATTTATACTCCTTGGAATTAAAATGCGATATGCCATCAAAATCGATTATTTTTTTTATTCTTGTTCCTCCTGCTATGTCGTTAGCATTATATAATGAAGGTCTGAAATTATTCACGCTTCTCAATTCCATTCTTTTGGAATAATAATGTGGTTCATATTCAAATTCGGAATACCCGCTTGTAGGATAAATTACTTTTTTTAGTTGTCCTTTTAATGCATAATCAAAATTAGAATTTCTTGAAGTGCCATTCTCATCATCTTTAAAAGTATAATCCCCATTTGATTCATAGTTAACTTCTGGAATCAATTTATTTATATTATCATTCCTACCATTCCAATATCCCCAGTGATCTATTGCAAAAGTGATTGGTTTAGGTAAAACTCCAGTTGGATAATATTCAAATGTGTGAGCTGGCTTACCAGTTTCTGTAACTGATTTTAAAAACATTCTGCTGTTTAATGCATCCCCAAAATGATCATATAATAAAGTGTAATTATTAATTAAATTATTATTGTTGTCAAACAATTTTATATCATCTAACTTTATATCCAAAAATTTGTTATATAGACATCTAGCAGATTCTGAAGGTATGTAATCGGATATAGTAGTTCTGTTATTGAATATATGTGGTTGTCTAGAGTAATTAAATTTGACTTTAAAATTATCAGAAACTATTTCATCCAATATTGCAATTTTTTGAATATTATATGTTGGTATATTGGAACCAACTGCAATAATATAATTTGGCTCCGTACCCCTGCTTTCATCTCTGTCAAAATTTTCGTTTAAAACTACAAAATCTCTTAAAATATCATTATTCCCATCAAAATTCCCATGTTCAGCAATATGCTGATTAGCAAAATTCCTACCCAATAAATCATCATTTTTATAATTAAAATTGATGGATTTTCCTGTATAATATTCAATTTTATACAGGAACCAAGAATTTATTATTGGATTATCACTACTTTCAAATTTATTTTGTGATAAAGATCCTGAAAGTGAATACTCCAAATTTTTCAATTCTCCACCAAAATAATATTTATTACCCTTATCATCTATAATTACAATTTTTGATTGTTTTGGAAAACAATTTGTGGAATTATAATCTTCTTGAAATGCTAATTCAGATATATCAATTTTTAAATTATTAGGGGCATTGTTGTTAACTTTTATAATACCATCATTACCCATAAAAAAATTGCCTGTTATGCCATTAAAATTAAAATTAAAAATATCTGGATCTGGCTCATAATTATTTATATCATTTTTATTAGAGATGGAATTACCATATAAAAAGGTTGCAAAATTTCGAGTACTATATGTTGCTGAATTAGCAAAATTAAAAACATCAGTGGAAGTATGTGTTTTGTGAGAAACTCCAATAATAAAGCCATCAGCATAATTGGTATCACTTATCCATGATGTTGCATGCCCTCTTTGATCATCTGGAACTGAATTTACTTTTCTAGTTATAACACCTCCCATATTTAAAAACCAATTATAACCTACTAAGCCTGATCTTTTACCGGGCCTAAATCCAGAACCCGCATAACTTAATGATATATTTAATGGATTCTCACCTGATACTGGCAGTGATAAAATTGGTATGTCTAATTTTAATTCACCAATATTTGATAAACTCGAAATATCTCCATATTTAATAAAATCAGCTACCCCCGGTGATTTAACATTTATATTTGGATTATCAATCTGAGCATTTACTGTAATGCTTATTAAGTTTATTAAAAATGTAATTTTTAATAATAATACATGTTGTTTCATATCCTTAATTTCTATTTATTCCTTTAATTACCTTAATCCCATCATGCTGCACATTGGTATCAATATTTACAATATAAATACCTTCGGGCAGTCCGCTTAAATCTATGGGTACTGTACGGGTTTTAATGGCAAAACGCTGCAATTGCCTTCCTGCCAAATCATATACACTCGCAAAACCATCTGTAAAATCATAGCCTACAATAATATTGGTAAAGGTGATGACAGGATTGGGCAAAGCTTCAATACTTAATTTTGGGTTTTCAGGTTTACTGTTGTCTTTGAGTTTTACTACCCAAAAATCGTTG
>NZ_JANLVD010000080.1:0-30501 GCF_031363805.1 Flavobacterium sp.
TCTCATTTGCTATAACTTCTCTACATTTATTGTCATCTGGAAAGGCTTTTATGAACTCTAAAATATTCTCCCCCCTAAATATTGCTTCCATCTACTATATTTTACTGTAAATATAATTGTTTTTTATGTATGTAACTCGAATTATTTTTATATCCATTCGTCGTAATGCATCAACCGAAACACAAAGCAATCCTAAATCGTTGAATGAATTTAATCGGTGGGTAATTGTTAAAGCTTCAGTTGTATCAAAATCAGATTGTATTTTTATATGCGGTTCGCCTCCAGAAAATGTAAAACTTTGAAAGTTAATTAATTTTTCATCTCCAAGTGGACTGAAATTTTTATCTAAATTAAGTATCATAATTATTTTATTTGTGTTATTATTACGCAAAGTAAAAACAAAAATATCAAACGACAAAATATTTTGTGTAAAATTTACGCAAATTTAATTTCGAAGTGAAATCCCACTTTTACCAAAGCATTGTATTTTTGATGATTGAATTGAAAAAGTTTGGCTGGACGACCAGTTTTTACTGATGAAAACTCACTAGTTTCTTCAATAACTCCAAAACTCATCAGTTTTTTTCTAAAATTTCTACGGTCTATTTCTTTTTCTAAAATAGAACAGTATAAATTTTCTAAATCAGAAAAAAGAAATTTTTGAGGCAATAAATCAAAACCTATTGGTTGATAAGATAATTTTGCCTTGAGTCTTTCAATTGCTTTTTTAACTATCATATTATGATCAAAAGCCAGTTTTGGAATATCTGTAATAGCAAACCATTGCACTTTATCAGCATCTGTGTCGGCTTTAATATCAAATTTTGTGGAATCTACCAAGGCAAAATAAGCAACAGATATGACTCTATTTCGTGAATCCCGATTTACATTATCACCAAAAGTGTAGAGCTGTTCTAGATAATTCACTTTGACATTCGTTTCTTCTTTCAATTCTCGTTTTACTGCATCGATAATTGATTCTTTATTTTGTACCAATCCTCCAGGAAGTGCCCAATAATTTTCTGTTGTTCCAAATTTTTGCTGAATTAAAAGCACAAATAATTTGCCGTTTTGATAACCAAAAACAATGGCATCGACTGCGACTCTAATATTTTGTAATTCTTTCATATTTCGATGCGTATTTTTTACACGAATATAAATCCTTTTTTGACAAATCGACTCTAATATAATACATTTGTAAAACAGAAAAATTCAAATGCACATTCTCCGCCAACAAATTCAAGAAATAACACCGCTTTCCGATTCGGAATTCGATTATATTTTATCGCATTTTACAAACAAAAAAATCAAAAAACACCAGTTTCTTATTCAAGAAAATGACTTGGTTCCAAATGATTATTTTGTTTTGAGTGGTTTCTTGAAATCTTATTATTTGAACCAAGAAGGCAAAGAATATATAATGCAATTTGGAACTCAGAACTGGTGGATAACCGATTATAACTCTTATTTCAATCAAATTCCTGCAACAATCAATGTAGATTGTATTGAAGATGCCGAAGTTTTGTGTTTGTCGTTGATTAATCGCGAAAAATTATGTTCTGAAATGCATAAAATGGAACATTTTTTTAGAAAAAAATCCAATGCTGGTTATGTTGCCTTACAACAACGATTATTGACTTTATTGAACAACAATCCACGGGAACGCTATGAAAAATTGGTCAAACAATATCCAGTTTTGATTCAAAAAGTGCCGAAAGCATTGATTGCCTCTTATCTTGGTGTTTCCAGAGAAACGTTGAGTAGATTTAGTTTGAAAAAATAAATATTTTTTCTAAAAATTATAGAGTTTTAACAAATTCTAGTTACATTGAAACTTCACTTCTAGAGTTCTAAACTTTATTTAAAATAAAATATAGACTTTATAGGTTTAAAGATTTTACTTCTAAAAATTTTGTGAATATTTGTGATTTTCATCACATTTCAAATCAATATTTCCGTTTACTTTTGAATTTAAATTCAAACTTAAAAACTATGCAAAATTTATTCAAAATTCTATTCGTTTTGACGTTCGCTTTATCAGCAAATGCTCAAAATATTGCTTTCAACTCTAATGAATTGTATCCTGAAGGCATTGCTTACAGCAAAAAACAAGATGTCTATTTCGTGAGTTCATTACACTACGGAAAAATTGGAAAAGTAACATCCAAAGGCGTTTACACAGAATTTATTACCGATACAGCTTTGGTGAGTACCATTGGGATTCACGCCAACGAAAAAGCAAATTTATTGTACGTTTGTGTTTCCGATCCAGGTGTTGCAGTAAATACAAGTGCAACAACTCAAATGAAACTTGCCAAACTAATAGCTTATGATTTAACCACAGGAAAACGAAAATTTGCTGCAGATTTAGGAGTGTTGAATCCAAGCGGAGGAAATTTTGCCAATGATGTAGATTTTGATTTGAAAGGAAATTGCTATGTAACCAATAGTGCTTCGCCAATTATTTATAAAATTTCTCCAAAAGGAGTTCCTTCGATTTTTGCAACATCAGAAAACTGGAAAAAAGATGGTTTCAATTTGAATGGAATTGTTGTACATCCAAATGGATATTTAATTGTAGCGCAATCAAATACTGGTGAATTATACAAAGTTTCGATTAAAAATCCCAAAGAAATTACTAAAATAAACAGCGATTTGATTCTAGGAGCTGACGGAATTTTCTTAAACGGAGAAAATGAATTAATGGTAATTTCAAATTCCACAAAGCAAGTTTTCCAACTCAATTCTACCAATGATTTTGCTACTGCAAAAGTTGTAAAAACTGCTCCAACTGAAATGACTTTTCCAACAACTGGAATTGTAGTAAACAAAAAATATTATGTTTTGAACGCTAAATTAGACGAGATTTTTAATCCAAATGCAACAAAAACTTCCAATTTTTTGATTCAGGAAATTAAGTTTTAATGTTTATTGGTCTGAAAAATAGTTAAAACTAAACATTTTAGTGCATTTCTCTTTCACATTCTAAAAAAATTTACCGCAAATTCGCTAATTATTTTCTGTTTTTTAAGCCTTTAATTTGCGAATTCGCGGTAAATTTTACTTTTTTAACCTGGGAAACTTTAAATCTGCAAAACCAAATTTATGGACTTTGAGTTCATAGTGGTTTATTTAAAATGTGATAATTATCACATAAAATTTGTGATTCTTATCATTATTTATTGTTGCAAAACAAAGTAATTTTGTAACAAATAATAAAATTTATGAAATATCTAAAACTCTTATTAGCAATACCTTTGATCTTCTTGGCTTGCAAAAATCAATCACAAGAAAAAATTACATCACAAATTAAAAATCAGAAAGAAAAAATTATGAAAAAAGTATTATTTGTAGTTACCAGTCACGACAAACTAGGTAATACAGGCGAAAAAACAGGATTTTGGACAGAAGAATTTGCAGCTCCATATTATGAATTATCAGACAAAGGAATTGTAATAGATGTTGCAACGCCACTTGGAGGACAGCCGCCAATTGATCCTAAAAGTGAAGATCCATCTGCGGTTACAGAAGATTCAAAACGTTATCATAACGACAAAGAACTTTTGGAAAAAATGAAAAATACCCATAAATTATCTGATGTGAATCAAGCAGATTATGATGCTGTTTTTTATCCTGGAGGACACGGACCACTTTGGGATCTAGCTGAAGATAGAAATTCAATTGCTTTAATAGAAGCTTTTTATAGCAATAATAAACCAGTTGCATTTGTATGTCACTCTCCTGGTGCTTTAAAAAATGTAAAAGTTAACGGTGAATATCTTGTAAAAGGAAAAAAAGTTACAGGGTTTTCTAACACCGAAGAAGAGGCTGTTGGTTTAACCAAAGTTGTTCCATTTTTATTAGAAGATGAATTGTCTAAAAATGGCGCAACTTATTCTAAAAAAGAAAACTGGCAACCTTATGCAGTAGAAGATGGATTATTAATTACAGGTCAAAATCCAGCTTCGTCCAAATTGGTTGCGCAAAAATTATTACAACAATTAAAATAAAATAAAAATGCTAAATTTCGAATTATACAATCCTACCAATTATGTTTTTGGGAAAGGACAAACAGAAAAATTATCCAAACTTGTTCCAGCCAATGCCAAAGTTTTACTGGCTTACGGTGGTGGAAGTATTTTTAAAAATGGAGTTCATGAGGCCGTAGTTGCTGCATTAAAAGATTTTAAAATTATTGAATTTGGGGGTATTGAACCCAATCCTAGATTTGAAACCTTGCTAAAAGCAGTAGAAATTGTAAAAAATGAAAATATCACCTTTATTCTTGCTGTTGGAGGCGGAAGCGTTATAGATGGTGTAAAATTCATTTCTGGCGCAACGCATTACGAAGGAAATCCAATAGACATTTTAAAAAAGAAAGTTTTATTTACAGATTTATCAAAAGTAATTCCTTTTGGAACTGTTTTAACTTTGCCAGCTACAGGTTCTGAAATGAATTCTGGTGCAGTGGTTACTATTGAAGCTACTCAAGAGAAACTAGCAATAGGTGGAAGCGCTTTGTTTCCAAAATTTTCTATTTGTGATCCAACTGTAGTTTCGTCGTTGCCAAAACGTCAAATTCAAAACGGAATTATCGATGCGTACACCCACGTAATGGAGCAATATTTAACCTATCCTACAGATGCACTTTTGCAAGACAGAATTGCCGAAGGAATTTTGCAAACTCTAGTAGAAATAGGTCCTAGTGTAGTTGAAAATCCAAGCGATTATAAATTGGCTTCCAATTTTATGTGGTCGGCTACCATGGCGTTGAACGGATTGATTCAAAAAGGTGTTCCTTCAGATTGGGCAACACACATGATTGGTCATGAACTCACAGCGCTTTACGAAATTGACCATGCCAGAACTTTGGCAATCATTGCTCCAAGTTTATACAGAGTCATGTTTGAAACCAAAAAAGACAAACTAGCACAATATGGCGAAAGAATTTTCCATGTTACAGGAAATTCAATAGATGAAAAAGCCAATCAAGCCATTGAAAAAACGATTGAATTTTTCCATAAAATGGGAATGAAAACCAAACTTTCAGAAAACACAAATGATTATCAAAAAACTGCTGATTTTATCGTAAATCGTTTTGACGAAAGAGGTTGGAAAGCTCTTGGAGAAAAACAAAATATTACTTTAGAAAAAGTGAAAGAAATTGTTGAAATGAGCTATTAAGCAAAATCAATTATAAACAAAAGGCGTTCAAGAATATTTTCTCGAACGCCTTTTTCCTAAACACCAAAAACAAAACTTAACTTAACTTTATTATAATTTAACTAACTCCATTTTTTTTGCCGCATCATTTTTTGAACGTGATTTTGGTTCTGTATTTTTCAAAAATTGAATAAATCCTCGACCTGCAAACTCATAAGTTGTACCCGATGCAGTATGAAACAATCTTATCTTACTGTCATTAATAACGGTCAACTTAAAGCTTTCATTGCCCCAAAAATCATAATCTAATGTTAAATTTTTTAGGTTCGGATTTGAAGTGTTGTAAACACCATACTGTCCCGTAAAATCCCAGTAAATATTATTTACATTTGTTCCATAAGCATCCTGAGATGACTTAAAGGTTGTACCACTTCCTCCAGAAACAAATTTGATAAAATGCTCATTATCAAAATCATTTAAAGCACCGTAATTACTTGTATAAACTTTTTCCCAAGCTTTGTATTCCTGCAAAAAATAATTAATATTATCATAAAAAATACGATCGTAATCAAATGTATTTGTTTGGAATCCAGTTAAATAATAGGTAGTGTTTTCGCTACGGCTGTACATTTTAATTTCATTTCTGCCAGTTTGATAAACTTCCAAATCATAAGTGCCATATATATCGTGATAAAACCTAACAGCAGTAGGAAAATAGCTGTAATCGCCCACTATAATTCCCAAACCATTTCCAGTATTCCCTATTCCAACTAAATTATTGTTGGCATACAAACGGCCATTAAACAAAGAAATTGTAAAAGCTCTGGACAAGAAAGGCACATCGCCATTTCCAGTAGTTCTATCATAGTCCACATACCACAAATCATAACTTTCCATCAATTCAGGAAGTGGAATTGCATTATCAACATAAGAATCATTTACAATAATATCTGTTTGGCAAGCAGAAAATAGAAAAGGCGAAACCATCGCAATCAAAAGTATTTTTATCGTTTTCATAACTTTATTTTTTAAGGTTTATAAACCATATCCAATTAGCGTGCCAGTTTTTAAAAATTTAAAGAATCCATATTTTAAACTATTACTTTCGCACTGTTTTTAACAATTTTGATTACTTTTGAATATCCTAATTTTTAGGAGCTATTTCCTGCTGTACACTCTATCTTTTTTGTGGTTTTGCCCTTCGACAAGCTCAGGATGACAAAACCACAAAAAAGGATGCCGTTTCCATCAGGGCTAATTAAGAAACCAATGATTACAAAACCAAAATTTGCCGTAATAGGCGGCGGAAGCTGGGCAACCGCCATCACCAAAATGCTTTGTGTAAACCTTGATCAAGTAGCATGGTATATGCGAAATGAGGAAGCGGTAAACCATATTCGAACCTTCAAACACAACCCAAATTATTTAACAGGAGTTGAATTTGATGTCAAAAAATTGCGACTTACTACCAACATCAACGAAGCGATTGCTTATGCGGATTATATCATTTTCGCAATTCCTTCTGCTTTTTTGAGCAAAGAATTAGAAAAAATGACCGAAAGCTTGGAAGGCAAAGTGATTTTTTCGGCTATAAAAGGTATTGTGCCAGAAACTAGTATGATAGTAGGCGAACATTTTCATGAAACCTACCATATTCCTTATAATAATATTGGAGTAATCACTGGACCTTGCCATGCGGAAGAAGTTGCTTTGGAGCGTTTATCCTATTTAACCATTTCTTGTGGCGATGCCAAAAAAGCAAAAGTTGTTGCCGATTGTCTTTCAGGACATTTTATAAAAACCAAAATCACAGACGATATTATTGGTACAGAGTATGCCGCCATGCTCAAAAATATTTTTGCCATTGCAGCAGGAATCGCCCACGGATTGGGTTACGGGGATAATTTCCAATCGGTTTTAATGAGCAACAGTATTCGCGAAATGAAAAAGTTTATCAAAAAAGTACACCGAATGAAGCGAAATATTAACGACTCTGCTTATTTGGGTGATTTATTGGTTACTGGCTATTCCGTATTTTCAAGAAACAGAATGTTTGGCAATATGATTGGCAAAGGCTACACTGTAAAATCTGCCCAAATGGAAATGAGCATGGTTGCCGAAGGTTATTATGCTACTAAAAGTGCTTGGAAACTGAACCAAGAATATGGGGCCAAAACACCTATTATCGATGCTGTTTACGAGATTTTATACGAAGGCAAAGATGCAAAAAGTGTTTTCAAAAAATTGACAGATAAGTTGGATTAGTATTTACAAAAAGCCCAATTTCGTTCTCACTCTATTCAAAACGCCATTCGCCACAGCCGTTGCCTTTTGAGCTCCAATTTGTAACGCTTGATCCAATTCGGGTAAATTATTCATATAATAATTGTACTTTTCTCTTTCGGTCATAAATTTTTGTGTAATCAATTCAAACAATGCTTGTTTGGCATGGCCATAACCGTAATCTTGATTTGCATTTTTATAATTTTCAACCATTTTTGCTATTTGAGATTCATTGGCTAACAATTTGTATAATCCAAAAATATTACAAGTTTCAGGATTTTTTGGATCTTCAAGCGGCGTACTATCGGTTTCAATAGTCATTACTTGTTTGCGAAGTGCTTTGTCATCCAAAAATATATTGATAATATTGTTTCTGGATTTACTCATTTTTTGACCATTGGTACCAGGAATCAGCATAGTGTTTTCTTGGATTTTAGCTTCTGGCAAAACAAACGTTTCACCCATTTGATTGTTGAATCGAGCAGCTACGTCACGCGAAATTTCAATATGTTGCAGTTGGTCTTTTCCAACTGGAACAATGTTGGCATCGTACAACAAAATATCTGCCGCCATAAGCATTGGATAAGTAAATAGTCCAGCATTCACATCTTCCAATCTGTCTGCTTTGTCTTTGAAAGAATGTGCCAATGTGAGTCGTTGGTACGGAAAAAAACAACTCAAATACCATGATAGTTCTGCCGTTTGTGGCACATCTGACTGGCGATAAAAAACCACCTTTTCAGTATTTAATCCACAAGCCAGCCAAGCGGCAGCTGTGCTATAAGTGTTTTCTTTTAAAGTTTTTCCGTCTTTTATTTGGGTAATCGAATGTAGATCGGCAATAAAAAGAAAAGATTCACTGGTTGATTCGCTTGCCATTTGAATGGCTGGAATAATGGCTCCTAATAAATTTCCTAAATGTGGTGTTCCTGTGCTTTGTATTCCTGTAAGTATTGTTGACATTGTTTTTTATTTACCTTTAAGGTTTCTAATTCATTTATTTACCGCAGAGTTTGCAGAGTTTTTCGCAGAGTTTTTTGTTTATAAATTATTAACCACTCTTCTGATTCCATTTTTTAATAAAATCTCATTAAAATTTATAAGTAATCCTAATTTAAATTTACCAAGCTTTAGGTATGTTAAAGTTTGAGCTAAATGTATTTCATTTAAAGATTCAACACTCTTAACTTCAATTATGAATTTTCTTTCTACTAACAAATCAACACGATAACCACAATCTAATTTAACTTCTTCAAAAATTAATGGTAATGCCTTTTCTTTCTCAACAAACAAATCCGATTTATTTATTTTATAATACAAACACTCTTTGTATGCATTTTCAAGTAATCCTGCACCAAGTATTCTATGAACTTCGATTGCTAATCCAATTATTTTTGTTGAAATTTCATTTTCAGTCATACAGTGTTTACAAAGGTTTGATATTCATTTTTTCTTTTTCATGACCTCAGCGAAAAACTTTGCAAACTCTGCGGTTAAAAACACAAAGTTAATTATTTAATGAAATTATCAATTACTATTCGCTATTTTTGAATGTATGAAAATATTAAAAATTGTTTTTTGGGTTTTGTGGCGTATTTGGTTTTATGTTTTAATGACCGTACCCATACTTGTCATGTTTCCATTTCTATTTGTTTCAATTCTCAAAGAAACTTGGTATCCCTATTTTTTTAGAATGGCTAGAATTTGGGCTAAAATAATTCTTTACGGCATGGGATTTTATTATAAGGTAGAAACTGAAGAAAAAATAATAACTCATAAAAGTTATATGTTTATTGCCAATCATACTTCTATGATGGATATAATGCTGATGCTTTCGGTAGTTAAAAATCCTTTTGTTTTTGTTGGAAAAATGGAATTGGTCAAGATTCCAATATTTGGATTTTTTTATAAGCGTACTTGCATTTTGGTAGATAGAAACAACCCAAAAAGCAGAATGGAAGTATTTGCACGCGCTCAAAAACGCATTGATCAAGGCTTGAGCATTTGTATTTTTCCAGAAGGCAAAGTTCCCGATGATGAATCTATTGTTTTGGACGAGTTTAAAGATGGCGCTTTTCGTTTGGCAATTGAACATCATTTGCCCATAGTTCCATTGGTCTTTGCTGACAATAAAGAACGTTTTTCTTATACATTTTTGAGTGGAAGTCCAGGAAAAATGAGGGTAAAAATTTTACCTTTTATAGAAACTTCAACAAAAATTATAAATGACAGAAAAACAGTTAAAGAAGAAGCTAGAAATGTTATTTACAATCAGCTTTTGGTTTTCGAGTCGTAAAAATAAATTGTAGAAATAGACTAATTTTTAAAATTACTATACCCCTATTTGCTTTGTCCGAAAATTTAATTAAATAATGGAGTCCAATATTTAAGTTAAAAAAAAGCATTTCAAAAAAATTGAAACGCTTTTTTTGTAGCTTTATCTCTGTCTATAAATTGAATGAAGCACCAAGGGTTAAAACAAATTGATTGTTCACATTGCCTCCATCGGAATTATATTTTGCAATTGGAATTCCTGCTTCTGTAAATACTCCAAAACCATCTGTAAAGAAATATCTAAAACCCAAATGAGCCCCAAAATTTTTCAAACCAAGGTTTAATCCTGGATAAATATCCATTTTTTCATCCATTTCAAATACATTCCCTAAGTTGGCATTGAAGCGTGCTTTTAAATCGGCTCTGTCTTTAAATTTTACATCTCCAATTTCAAATCCAGAAGCTCCTAATAAATAGGATCCTACAAATCCGAAAGACATATTTTCACCAATTCCGAAATCTGAAGACACTTGAATTCCTGTTAAATTGTTTTGAATATTCATACCCACTTGTGCTTTAACATCGCCTTTGCCTTTGTATGCTTGAGCGTTTACTATACTTACTGAAAGTATGACTAAAAGTGTAATTAATTTTTTCATATTTACTTTGATTTATTTTTACAAATATAGAAATCATTTGATTATTCAAAACAAAAAAATACATTTATTGAAAGATTAGATTTCAATTAATTTCTGCCCTTTTCATTTGGATATAAATCTGGCAAGTTTTCGCTTTGCCAAAATACTTTTGTATCAACATCCATAATAGTTAGAGGACCTTTGAAAGCAGCGCCAGTATCAATATTCCAAACATTGGCTTTATTTAAAGGAGTTGTTATTCCAAGTCTAGTTACGGGTGTGTGACCAATGTATATTTCTGTGTAATTGGTGAATCTTTTTGGATAAAATAAATGGTCTTTATAAATTGAAATATCCAAAGAAACAGCTGTTTCCCAAAGTGTTCTGTCCCAATATAATAATTTTGGAAAATATTCATAATCTACACCATTCATATTGGTAAATCCTGCGTGAACAAATAATCTGTTCTTAAAGTCAATATAGAAGTTTTGGAGGGATTTCAAAAATTGAATATGTTTATTTTTTACCGACTCCGAAACCAATTTATATGCCAAAACGGTAGCTTCACCTCCATGTTTAAACCACATTCCTTCATCTATTTCTTTATCGTTGGTTTCAAGCCAATCTAGAAAAAGTTGGTCATGATTGCCTCGAATAAATATACATTTATTTTGAGTGGATAGATTTATTAAAAAATCAATTACTTGTGGCGATTGGCTCCAACCATCAACATAATCGCCAAGAAAAATTAAGATATCGTTTTTGGTGATTTTAGCCTTATTTAACACTTGAATTAGTGCCAAAAAACCACCGTGAATGTCGCCAATTACTAAAGTTCTCATTTATAAATTTTATAAAAGCAATATATTAAATATATATATTTTGTGTACAAAACAACTGTTAAAATACGATAAAATCAATTCTACGCTAAAAGTTTAACAAAATACGCGGGAAAACCGTAAAATTTATTTCTGAAACCTTTATAATTTTGGTAAAATTATAAGAGAGAACTCACTCGCATTTTGACAGATTTTCTACTCTTAATTATTTTTAAAAAACAATATAATAATTTAATATCACAAACCATGAAAAAATTTACCTACACATTCTTAATGATTACTTTAATCGTTTCTTCTTCATTTCTAACTTCTTGTTCAGCTGATGAAATAGGTGATGATTCTAAAAAAGATACTGTTATTCAAGTCAACCAAGTTGATCCACCAGTTGTTCCACCAAGAAATTGTCATTGTTAAAAACTTTAAAAATATAACATAATTTAATATCACAAACCATGAAAAAATTTACCTACACATTCGCAATAATTGTATTATTCGTTACCTCTTCATTTTTAACTTCTTGTACCGTTGAAGATATTTTGGATGATTCCAAAAACGAAATTACTGTCCAAGTCAATAAAGTTGATCCACCAGTGGTTCCACCTAGAAGCATTAGATAATATAAAACCAAAAATATACCACAAATCATGAAAAAATTCACCTACACATTCGCAATAATTGTATTATTCATTACCTCTTCATTTTTAACTTCTTGTACTGTTGAAGATATTTTGGATGATTCCAAAAACGAAATTACTGTCCAAGTAAATCAAGTTGATCCACCAGTTGTTCCACCTAGAAGCGTTAGATAATATAAAACCAAAAACATACCACAATCATGAAAAAATTCACCTATTCATTGGCAATTATTACATTATTCGTTACTTCTTCATTTTTAACTTCTTGTACTGTTGAAGATATTTTGGATGATTCCAAAAACGAAATTACTGTCCAAGTAAATCAAGTTGATCCACCAGTTGTTCCACCTAGAAGCGTTAATTAATGTAAATCTTACTGTATACTCCAAATTTAATTAAAATGCTGTTTTAATGAAAAATTGATGGTGTAGAAAATAATTGGTTGCGGGAGTTTGTTAAATAAATTTGTAAATTTGAAAACAAACTCTCAAAAATTTGAAAAATTTATTATCTATATTTTTAATTCTTCTTCTATTTAATTGTAATAAAAAAAAGGAGTCTAACGGTACCGTATTGGGTGAAGATAAAATTGATACTTTATTTACAAAAGCCAACAATTTTAAAATTGAAAAAACGAAACGTATTTTATATGCGGATAAAATAATTAATCTTTTAGGAAAAAAAGACAATGATTCACTTACCCGGAACCATTATTTTAAACTTTCTGATACGTACTACAATCTTGGAGAAAATGAAAAAAATCTTCAAGTAAGCAGAATGGTGTACAATATGTCTAAAAATAGGCAAGACGTTTTGGGTGTAGCAAAAGCGCTTTATTACATTGGCGATTACCATTACAGCAGGTTTAAAAACGATAGTGCTTATTATTATTATACGAAGTCAGAAAAAACATATTTATCATATGACGTTAATTACGATGTATTAAGAATAAAATATTACAAAGCAAATATTTTGTTTTTTGAAAAAGATTTTTTAGGATGTGAAACTGCTATAATTGAAATTTTAAAAAACCGAAAAATTAAAAATAATACAAGGTTAGTTCATGATTGTTATATAACCTTAGGAAATGCTTTAGAAGGATTAAACAATTCTGAAAATGCTTTAGAATATTATAACAAAGCTTTTGAAATTACATCAAAATTACAAGATGATCCTCAATATTTAATGCTAAAAGCACAAGCCTATAATTATATAGGCAAAGTGTATCAAAAGCAAAAAAATTATTCCAAGTCGATTGAATACTTCAGGAAAGGTTTGGAATTTGATGATTTCAAAAAAACGCTGCCTTTTCTCTATGCCAATTTGATTAATAATTTGGGTTATTCTAATCTTAAAATGGGCAATGAATCTTCTATTTTTCAACTTAATGAAGGTTTAAAAATAAGACAAGCGTTAAAAAATACTCTAGGCATTGTTTCAAGCAAGATAAATTTGTCTGAATATTATTTGGACAAAAAAGATACGCTGAAAGCTTTCGCCAATATTACCGAAGCCAAAAAACAAGCAAATTCGAATAAAATATTTGAAGATGAACTCAAAGCACTTCAACTATTAACTAAAATTGATCCTAAAAACGACTCTTTTTATAATAATAGGTTCATAAAATTAACTGATAGTCTGCAAAATAATGAACGTGCTACTAGAAATAAGTTTGCAAGGATAGAATTTGAAACTGACGAAATTACCATTCAGAAAAATAATATTGAGGCCGA
The DNA here is from genome assembly GCF_031363805.1 of Flavobacterium sp. Lineage (GTDB taxonomy): Bacteria > Bacteroidota > Bacteroidia > Flavobacteriales > Flavobacteriaceae > Flavobacterium. The sequence goes on from NZ_JANLVD010000080.1 coordinate 13,566, forward strand.
AAAAAACAAAATTTCCTACCAACGATGGGTAATTTTAGGATTTGGAGTTTTTATAGTTTTGGTAATTGGGCTACTTTACCTTGCAAAATCTCAACACTCCAAAAACAAAGAATTGCAGTTTGAAAAAGCACAGCAAAAAGCAAACGAAGATATATACCAACTCATGCTTGACCAACAAAGCAAAATTGATGAAGGTAGGCAGGAAGAAAAAAAACGAATATCGCAAGAATTACACGATGGTATAATGAGCAAATTGACCAGCACCAGACTCAATTTATTTGTTTTAAGTAAAAAAACTGATGAAGAAACCATAAAAAAATGTCTAGTCCATATTGCAGAAATTCAAAATATTGAAAAGGAAATAAGACAAATTTCCCATAATCTAGCACAAGACATATTTCTAGGCAAAGACAGTTTTAAAATTATTATTGAATCATTATTCGAGTCTCAAAAAGACATCTCTAAAACCAATTTCCATCTGGAAATTGATAATCATATCAATTGGGATAGTATCGATGTAGCTATAAAAATGAATATTTATAGAATATTTCAAGAAAATCTTCAAAACATTAATAAATACGCAAAAGCAAAAAATAGCAATGCAAATATTATACAACATGATGACCATATTCAAATTGATATTACTGATGATGGTGTTGGTTTTAATGTAGAAAAAACAAAAGAAGGGATTGGGTTAAAAAACATGCTAGCAAGAGTAAATACACTTGATGGCAAAATAAAAATTATTTCAAAAAAAGGAAAAGGAACCCATATTAATTTGATTATTCCAATATAAATACATACATTCACCATATGCTTGTAAAATTTGTATTATGAAACTAAAAATACTAATGATCGATGATCATCCTTCAATGATCGAAGGATATAAAATTATTTTATCATACAATGATTTTGGTTATGAAGTTGAAACCACTTCAGCAACAGATACAAAATCTGCTTATGAAATAATTACTAAAACAAAAAGAAGTAATGCTTTTAATGTGGTGTTTTTAGATTATAGCTTGCCACCATATGATGCCAAAAATATTCAAAACGGCAAAGATTTGGCTCTAATCATAAAAAAAAGAATGCCAAAGGCTAAAATTGTGATTTTGACCTCACATACAGAATCTATTTTATTATATGATATTATTAAAAATGTTGAACCCGCAGGTGTATTGGTAAAAAGCGATTTCAGTGCCGAAGAATTATTGTCGGCTTTTCAAGAAATTATGGAAGGAAAAATATACCATAGCCAAACTGTTAAGCAAACAATTAAGGAGTTAACTTCAAAAAAAATCTATTTGGACAGTTTTAATAGACAAATTATTTCTTTAATTGCACAAGGTATAAATACTAAAAGTATTCCAAATCATATCAATATGTCCATAAGTGCTATTGAAAAAAGAAAAGTGACCATACGCGAATATTTCTTAATTCCGAAAGGAAACGATGAAGACATTATTAGAGAAGCCAGAAGACTCGGGCTTATTTAAATATTTTTCTCAAAAAACCACACTCTTTTATTCGCGCAAAAATATTTTAACAAAATACGCTGGAAAACCATAAAATTTCTACCATTGAAGTTTGTAATTTTATAGTCCTTATTTTTAAATAGAATCTTTTAAAAATGAGAACTAGATTATAATAAATTATTTAATTTTTTTGGATATGGTAGAAAAAATACAAAAATCAAAATACAAATCTAAGTTATTACTATCAACATTTTTACTTGCCTTTTACATGATTTTCGCACTAAATTTGCTAGTAATAATTGTTTGCTTGTCTGAAATCATAAATCAAATTGATTTTAACGTGGTTTCAATTTCAATATACAAAGGGTATTATGCTTTAAATGATATAAAAATTGGTATTCCTATACTTTATAGTTTTATAGGTCTTGTTTTGATATGGTTTTTAATAATTATACATACTTTAAGGGTTATAAATAAACCAATTAAATACATTTTTTCATAATTTATCTTAGCTAAATTATTAAATTTGAATGGCTTAAAATAAAATATTTACTAATTATTGTATTTCATTTTTCTTAAAATCCTTAAGGCTTCTTTGAAACTCAAATATATATTAGGAAAGGGTTTTAAGAGTTGCTTTGCATTAATTAATCTTTCTTTTGCCTCTGTGAATCCATTCAAATAACAAATCATTAATGTTGAAGGTAAATTTTCAAGATCTTTTTTTTCGTTTTCATTCAAACTATAACTTTTTTCCATTTTTTCTAATAAAAACTTACTATTATTATAAATATGGTGTAGCATTTTCAAGTTAAATTCAGGAGGTTCAAATAGCATTTTATTTTCTATTTTGTAATATCCATTGTCAAAAAAACTTATAATTACTCGTTCTAATGGATAATAACTTGTTTTATCATTTAATCCTAATTTTATATATTCTGTAAGTATAAAAGTATTTTCATCATATTCTATAGAAACTTCGTCTTGAGCAGAATAAAAAAGTTTAATTTGCTCGTTTATCAATTCAATATCAACCCTTGTAAAATAGATTTTTTCTCGTATTTTTTTTTGATTTCCAGACCAGCAAACCACAAACAATTCTTTAAAAACCTTGTGCGTGGCAAACATATCTTTGTGCCGAATATTTATAAAATCCAAAACGCCTTCTAAAGTATATCCGATACTGTTACGTGAATTATTCTCAATGCTAATTACGGTTTCAATATTTTGTTTTGAAAACGGGATTTTATCTTCTGTAGGTACAGAATTACTTCCCAATCGAACAAATGTAGTATTGGCAACTATGGTGTGTATTCCTTTTTTAAAAAACGAAACTTTGTTGTTTGGTTTTATAGTCACCAAACCAATAACTCGGTCTTTAGGCAAATTTGGAAACGGCACATTTTCATACTGAATTTTTGGTGGATTTTCCAAAAACGCATTGACTAGGTTTTGAATGCGACTATCGTCAAAAAAATCATCACCAACAATTTCATTGTCAGAATCTTCCACACCAACTACAATATATGAATTATTGGTAGGGTTGGAATTGGACAAGGCACAAATGTGTTTTAAAAATTTACTTTTTCCTTCCCGCGAATGCAAATTCAACTGACGTTTCTTATCATAGAAGCTACACTCATCGTTGTGAGCCAATAAATTTTTAATAAGAAGACGCTTGTTTATCATTACTAAGTTGCGGGTTGCGGGTTATGAGTTACGAGTTATGAGTTTCGAATTTCGAATTTCGAGTAGAAATTATTTATCAAATTTACTACCCTTATTATCAGATTTTACTAGATAAGACATAAACGAGCCTATTTTTTTACTTACAATTTCAGTTTTTGATTTTAATAATTCAAATTTTTCTGTCGTGATATGTTTTCTATCATAAGCTCTGTACAATTGAGATCTTATTTCGCCACACGAACCTTTAGAAATACTTAAGAATTGAATAAATTCCCTTCGTCCGTTTCTCTCAAAACCTTCGGCAATATTATCCATTGTGGAACCAGACGAACGACTAATTTGATTTCTTAATTCATAATCTTTGCCTAAAAAAGTAGTTTCAAATAACTCCCAAATATCATGACAAATTTCTCTTGCCAGTTGCCATATTTCTAAATCTTCAAACTGCTTTATTGTAGCCATATAAAATAATTAAAACATTAAAATCTTTTGAAACCCGCAACTTAAAACTAAGGAACCTTAAATCCGCAACTTTCCGTCCAAATAGCAAACCAATCTTCCAAGTCCAATTTTAAAGAAATAGCTTTTGTGGAATTGTTAATTCTGTCTGAACTCGTTGTTCCAATTACAGGCAAAACACCCGACGGATGTTGCATAATCCAAGCCAAAAGCAAAACATCGGTAGGAACATTGTACTTTGATTCTAATGAGGATAAAAGTATGTTTAATCTATTGGTTTGCTCGCTTTTTTCTCTGAAAATATTTCCCAACGGATTCCAAGACATAGGTTTAATTTGATGAATTTGCATAAAATCCAAACTTCCGTCTAGCATTGGCTCCAGATGTGTTGCCGAAAATTGAATTTGATTAAATTCCACTTTGATTTTTTGATTAATAAGTTCTGTTTGCGATGGTGTAAAATTTGAAACCCCAAAACTTTTAATTTTGCCCTCGCTTTTTAATTGATTAATAGCTTCAGCAATTTCATCAGATTGCATCAATGGACTCGGACGGTGCAACAAAAGAGCATCCAAATAATCAGTATTTAAATTTTTTAATGAATTTTCTACCGACCAAATAATATATTTTTTGGAATAATTATAATGCTTAATTTTATTATCTCGACCTTCCGTGTGTTGGATTCCACATTTTGAAATTAATTGAATTTTGTCTCTTTCAATGTTAGTATTTGAAAAAGCTTTTCCAAAACTATTTTCAGTGGTATAACCTCCATAAATATCTGCATGATCAAACGTGGTTATATTGTTTTCAAGACAAGAATTCATCAAGTCAACCATTTGGTTTTCAGATAAATTTTTGCCCCAAATTCCCCACGTCATTACACCTGAAATTATTTTAGAAAATTGCATATTTTAGTATTTCAAATTTAAATTCTTAAAAATATGAAAATACTATCACAAATCATCCTTAAAAGAAAATGTTTGTATTAATTTTTAACCATTTATTAACATCGAACTCCTAAAAAAAAATTCAATTTGCACCTTAAAAAAAAACAACCTAAATTCACGGCTTTAAAAACATAAAAATGGAAGAGAATACAACAACTTTAGACATTCGAGCGATTAATGAAAAAATTGAAAGAGAAAGCGCATTTATAGACCTTCTCACTATGGAAATGAACAAAGTAATTGTGGGACAAAAACACATGATTGAGAGGCTGCTAATTGGACTTTTAGGAAAAGGGCATATTCTACTTGAAGGTGTTCCTGGTTTGGCAAAAACTTTGGCTATAAACACTTTATCTCAAGCCATTCAAGGGTCGTTTAGCCGAATTCAATTCACACCAGATTTGTTGCCTGCCGATGTAGTTGGAACCATGATTTATAATATTAAATCGAATGAATTTTCGATTAAAAAAGGGCCTATTTTTGCTAATTTTGTTTTGGCCGATGAGATAAATCGTGCACCAGCCAAAGTACAATCGGCACTTTTGGAAGCCATGCAAGAAAAACAAGTCACTATTGGCGACACGACTTTCAAGTTGGACAGACCATTTTTGGTTTTGGCAACTCAAAATCCAATTGAGCAAGAAGGAACTTATCCATTGCCAGAAGCGCAAGTCGATCGTTTTATGTTGAAAACGGTTATTGATTATCCAAAATTGGAAGACGAACGAATGGTAATTCGTCAGAATTTGAATGGAGAGTTTCAAAAAGTAAATCCAGTAGTTTCTGTAGAGCAAATTATTCGTGCCCAAGAAGCTGTTCGTGAAGTTTACATGGACGAAAAAATCGAAAAATACATATTGGATATTATTTTTGCCACGCGTTATCCAGAAAAATACAAGTTAGAAAGCTTGAAACCGCTTATTAGTTTTGGAGCATCGCCACGCGGAAGCATCAATTTGGCAAATGCGGCAAAATGTTATGCTTTTATCAAACGCCGTGGTTATGTAATACCAGAAGATGTCCGCGCCGTAGTTCACGATGTTTTGCGTCATAGAATAGGAATTACTTATGAAGCTGAAGCGGAAAATGTTACTTCGGTGGATATTATCAATAAAATTGTAAACGAAATTGAAGTACCTTAAAACATGTTGCGAGTTTAAATATTTCGAGTTTAAAGTTGTCTAACTTAACCCGAAACCTGAAACCCGAAACCTGAAACCTGAATATGGATACCAAAGAACTCTTAAAAAAAGTACGGAAAATAGAAATCAAAACCCGAAGATTGAGCGATCACATCTTTTCGGGCGAATACCATACATCTTTTAAAGGTCGGGGAATGACTTTTTCGGAAGTGCGACAATACCAATATGGCGACGATATTCGAGCCATTGATTGGAATGTTACGGCACGATACAATGAAGCACACGTAAAAGTTTTTGAAGAAGAACGAGAATTGACCATGATGCTTATGGTGGATATTTCTGGTTCAGAAAGTTTTGGAACAAAAAACCAACTCAAGAGTGAAATTGTAACTGAAATTGCTGCAACAATGGCATTTTCGGCTACACAAAACAATGATAAAATAGGGCTGATTTTGTTTACAGATGAAATAGAATTGTATATACCACCAAAAAAAGGAAAGCCTCACGTGTTGAGAATTATTCGAGAACTTATAGAATTTAAACCAAAAAGTAATAAAACAGATATTTCGCAAGCCTTGAAATTTTTGTCGGGAACTCAAAAAAAGAAAGCTATTGTTTTTATAATTTCAGATTTTATTGCTGATGATGATTACGAAAAAACATTAAAAATTGCTTCCAAAAAACACGATATTACTGGCGTTCGCGTGTATGATATTCGGGAAGAAAAAATGACAACTATTGGTCTTGTAGCAATGCAAGATGCAGAAACTGGAGAAACACAATGGGTAAACACCAACTCAAAAACGGTTCGTTTGCAATATGAGAGATATTATAATGACAAAGTTACTTTCTTTAAGGATATTTTCTCAAAATGTGGCTCAGGCATTGTGAATACTAGAGTTGATGAAAGTTATGTGACAAAATTATTAGGCTATTTTAAATCGAGATAAATGGGTTTAACCACAAAGGTCACTATGGAAAAGCACAAAGAACACAACGTTTTGTGAACTTAGCGAAAACCTTTGAGCACTTTGTGGTTAAAAATTCTGTAGGATTGGTGGTTAGAAAAAATTAAAATGAAATTAAAATTATACATATTATTACTTATTACAACTTCACTTTTTGCACAAAAAGTCGAAACATCCATTGATACTACCAAAAATAAAATTGGAGCACAGTTCACTTTAACACTTAAAACGAAAGTAAAACCAACAACGATAGTTGTTTTTCCAAAAGCAACAAATTTTGGCGCATTGGAAGTAATCGAATCTTATCCAATCGATACCATAAAAGAAAATGATAGACTTCAATTAATAAAAAAATACGGACTGACTCAATTTGATTCAGGAAAATATACAATTCCTAGAATTCCGGTTTTAATTGATAAAAAACCAATTTTTTCAGATAGCTTGCTGGTTGAGGTAAATAATGTGAAAGTTGATACTCTCAAACAAAAATTATTTGATATCAAACCCATTATTCAAGTTGAAAAACCAATAGGAAATTGGTGGAAATACCTACTTGCTGGAATCGGAATTATTGGAATGGTTTTTCTAGGGTATTTTCTTTTTAAGAAATACAGAAAAAAACCTGTTAAAGAAATTGTATACAGTTCACCAATTGAGAAAGCCACAAGTTTATTGCAATTACTAGAAAAAAAGGAGTTACTTCAAAAAGGTGAAATCAAAGAATATTATTCGGAACTCACAGATATTGCAAGGGATTATATTGAAGAAGCTATCGAAATTCCCGCAAAAGAAAGTACAACCTCAGAACTTATTTTAGGACTCAGAGCTGCATCGACAAAAAAGAAAATGAAGCTTTCAAAAGAAATATTAATAAGTTTAGAAAAAGTTTTAAAACAAGCCGATTTGGTAAAATTTGCCAAATCAAAACCCCAAGATTTTGAAATTGCCAATGATCGTGAAGTCATTGAAAATACTATCGTTACATTGGATAAATCAATTCCTGTTACAGTCGATGAAACCAGTACAAAAGCAGAAATTTTAAAACAGCAATTAAGAATTAAAAAAGAAAAACGCAAAAAAGTTATTGCTATTGCAGGAATTTCAGTTTTTTTAGTTGTTGGTGCTTTAACTTTTTTAATTGTTACAAAAGGTATTGATTTTATTAAAAATGGATTTGTAGGCTATTCAACCACAGAATTATTAGAAGGAGATTGGATAAAAAGTGACTATGGAGATCCAAGTATTTCAATTGAAACACCAAAGGTTTTAACTAGGATGGATGTGGAAAAAACAGCTGCAAAAAATGGAATGGCACTCATAAAAGAAATGCAAATGTTCGGATATGGAAGCCTTATAGGTCAGTTTAACATCTCCGTGTCATCATTAAAATTCAAAAAAGAAACTAAAGTTGATTTGAGCCAAGCGCTGAATGGAACTGTCCAAATGTTAGAAGCGCAAGGATGTCAAAATATTTTTGCCAAAGAAGCAGAATTCTCAACAGAAAAAGGAATCAAAGGCATCAAAGGATATGGAAATTTTACATTCAACAATGAAAAAATGTATTACGAAATTATATTGTTTAGCCAAGACGGCGGTTTACAGCAAATCATGTTTGCCCACAAAGAAGGAGATGAAAATGCAGAAAAAATCTCTGAAAGAATGTTAAGCTCTATTGAATTACAAATAACCAATAAAAATGAGTAATATCACATTTGCAAATCCTGAATTTTTTTGGTTGTTCTTGCTAATACCTTTGGCTATAGTATGGTATTTTTTCAAAAAAAATGAAGAAAAACCCACACTTAAGATAAGTTCTTTGAAAGGATTTAAAGCAACTTCATCCCTTTTACCAAAATTAAAACCAATATTGTTTGTTTTTCGAATAGTGGCACTCAGTGCATTAATATTGGCCATGGCAAGACCACGAACTGTTGATGTGACTAACAAAAACAACATTACAAAAGGAATCGATATTGTAATTGCTTCCGATGTTTCTGGAAGTATGCTTGCCAAGGATTTGAAGCCTAACCGAATGGAAGCCCTAAAAGACGTAGCTGCCAATTTTGTGGAAGCCAGAGTAAACGACAGAATAGGAATTGTAGTTTATGCTGCTGAAGCTTATACAAAAACTCCCGTAACTAGTGATAAAGCAGTTGTTTTGGAAGCCATAAATAGCATACAATATGACAATGTATTGCAAGATGGAACAGCAATTGGAATGGGATTGGCAACAGCGGTGAATAGATTAAAAGACAGTAAAGCCAAAAGTAAAGTGATTATTTTAATGACAGATGGTGTGAACAATGCTGGTTTTCTAGAACCCATATCTGCAGCAGAAATAGCTGTCGAATATGGCATCAAAGTTTACACAATTGGAATTGGAACCAATGGAAATGCCATGTTTCCTTACGCCTATGCGCCAAATGGAAAAGGATTTTTATTCAAAATGATGCCGGTTCAAATTGATGAATTGTTAATGAAAGATATTGCTAAAAAAACGGGCGGAAAATATTTTAGAGCTCAAAACAATTCGAACTTAGAAAGTATTTATAAAGAAATTAATAAATTGGAAACCACAGAAGTAGAAGAATTAAAATTTGTTAATTACGATGAAAAATTTAGGCCTTTGGTTTTACTGGCTGGTTTGTTGTTGTTAATTGAAATTATTTTAAGGAATACTATTTTTAAATCATTTATTTAAACACAAAGTACACGAAAATTTTCACAAAGAGCACAAAGAAAAGCATAGAATTAAATATATGACAGAAAATGATATTTCAAGGGTAGTTTTTGAGAGTGCGCTTAAAGTTCATCAAGCGTTGGGTCCTGGTCTACTAGAAAGTGCATATGAAGAATGCTTATTTTATGAACTTAAAAAACATAATTTAAAAGTAGAAAAACAAAAACCTTTACCTTTAATTTATGAGGACGTAAAACTAGAGATTGGATATAGAATAGATATTATTGTTGAAGACAAATTTATTATCGAAATTAAATCAGTAGAAGCATTAACTGATGTACATTTAGCACAGTTACTCACTTATTTAAGATTGTCAAATTGCAAATTAGGATTATTAATTAACTTTAATGTAAGTTTATTGAAAAATGGTGTAAGAAGAGTGATAAATGGAACATTATAGTTTATTTACAAATAGCTTTTAAATTTTATAAATATCACTTTAAAAACATAAACAGCTTTATATAAAATTTGTGTTCTTAAAACATTTCTGTGAACTTAGTGAAAATCTTTGTGAACTTAGTGGTTAAAAAAACAATAATTATTTAAGTAAAATTTGTGTTCTTAAAACATTTCTGTGAACTTAGTGAAAATCTTTGTGAACTTAGTGGTTAAAAAATTAAACAATGTACGAATTAGACGAATCGAAATATTTCTACCTTTTATTACTCCTGCCTTTTTTGGTATTGCTTTTTTTTTATGTTCAATATTGGAAAATCAAATCTCAAAAAGCGTTTGGTGATTTAGAATTGGTAAAAAAATTAAGTCCTGAAAAATCAAGATTTAAACCCGCTTTAAAATTTATTTTGATTTTATTGGCATTTGGTATGATAATTTTAGCATTGGTCAATCCAAAAATTGGAACAAAAGTCGAAAAAGTAAAACGTGAAGGAATTGATATAGTTTTTGCAATTGATGTTTCTAAAAGTATGCTTGCAGAAGACATTGCGCCAAACCGATTGGAAAAGTCGAAACAAGTAGTTTCCCAAATTATCAACAATTTAGGAAGCGACAGAATAGGAATTATAGCATACGCAGGGAGTGCATTTCCAGTTTTGCCCATTACAACAGATTATAATGTGGCAAAAATGTATTTACAAAGCATGAATCAAGGCATGATATCTTCTCAAGGAAGTAATCTTGATGAAGCCATTAAATTATCAAAAACATATTTTGAAGGAAGTCCAAACACAAGTAAAGTAATGATTTTAGTTTCTGATGGTGAAGACCATTCGGAAGGAGCGGAAGATGCAGCAGAAGAAGCTAAAAAAATTGGAATGAAAATTATTACTATCGGAATTGGAACTACTGCTGGCGGACCCATTCCAAATAAGCGAAACGGTGTTATAGAAAGTTTCCATCGAGACAGAAGTACAGGTGAAGTGGTCGTGACTAAATTGAGACCCGAAGGACTCGAAGCCATAGCAAAAGCTGCAAAAGGAGGCTATGTTAATGGTTCAAACACCAAACAAGTAGTGGAATTTATCAAAAAATCGCTTAACAATATTCAAAAAACCGAATTTGAAGCTACAGAAACTGCCAATTTTCAATCGCAATTTCAATGGTTTTTAGGATTTGGATTTTTTCTATTATTGCTAGATGTTTTTTTATTAGAAAGAAAAACAAAATGGGTACAAAAAATGGATTTGTTTAATGAGAAAAAACATTAACCACTAAGTCACCAAGAATGCACAAAGAACACAGAGCTTTGTCAACACAAAATAAGGAGTTAAACTTTGTGAGCTTAGTGAAAACCTTGTGAACTTAGTGTTTAAAAAAATGAATATGAAAAACATACTTTTATATCTTACCTTACTATTTTCTGTGACTATGTTTTCACAGAAGAAAGACTTTAATTTGCCCGAAGGCAATGACCATTTCTCTAAAAAAGAATATGCTCAAGCGGAAGCAAATTACAGAATTTCTAAAGCAAATAACAGCAAAAGAGCTACGGCTTCCTATAATTTAGGCAATGCAATTTACAAACAAAAACAACCAAGTGAAGCAAAATATGCCTTTGCAAAAGCAATTGAAAACGCCAAAGGAAAAGCCCAAAAACATTCGGCATTACATAATATTGGAAACGTGTTCATGGTAGAAAAAGAATATGGAAAAGCAGTTGAAGCTTACAAAAATTCATTAAGAAACAATCCAAACGATGAACAAACACGATATAATTTTGCATTAGCTAAAAAAATGCAAAAAGAAAATCCTCCAAAAAAGAACGACAAAAAAGACGATAAAAAAGACAAGGATAAAGATAAAAAGGAAGAGCCAAAAGACGATAAAAAAGATAAGCCAAAAGATGGCGACGACAAGAAAGATGATAAAGGTAAACCAAAAGAAGACAAACCAAAACCAGAACCACAAAAAAACGGAGCAGATAAAGAACGAATGAAAAATCTTCTTGATGCTGTTAATAACGAAGAAAAAAAGGTTCAAGACAAAGTAAAAGGAAAAAAAGTACAAGGAAAACCTACCGATAATGAAAAAGATTGGTAATTTAAATAATATGATAAAATTAGAATAAACAAGGATTACTCAAAAAAATGAAGAAATACATAATTATACTATTATTAACCATTCAAGGTGCTTTTGCTCAAGTGCAATTTGTGGCGCAAGTCAGCAAAAACAGCATTGGAATAAATGAGCGGTTGCGAATAGATTTTGCAATGAATGAAGATGGGGATAATTTTATTCCACCTTCATTTGAAGGATTCAAAATAGTTGGTGGCCCAAGTCAATCTGTAAGTTACCAATGGGTAAACGGCAAAAAATCGTTTGAAAAAACATATTCTTATTATTTAATTCCTCTAAAAAAAGGGGTTTTCACCATCAAACAATCCTCTATTGAAATTGCTGGTCAAGTTTATAAAACCAATCCGATAAAAATTATCGTAGGAAATGCAGTAGCCGAAGAACGCGATCCTTATGATCCTTACGCAAACAATCCATATTACCAACAACAAAGACAGCAGCAACAGCAACAACAGCAGGCTCAAACTAGTTTAGGAAAAGAAGGCGTCCATTTGGTTGCCGAAATCTCAAATCCAAATCCTTATTTGAATGAACCTATTACCGTAGTTTATAAAATCTATGTAAGCAATAGATCTGGAGTGAGAAGTTGGAATCAGATAGCCAATCCAAAATATTCAAATTTTTGGAGTCAAAATATCGACATTAAACAATTAAGTATTCAACAAGGAAAATTCAAAGGCGAAGATTACAGATATGCCATTCTAAGAAAAACTGTTTTGTATCCGCAAAAATCTGGAAAGCTGGAAATTGCTCCACTATCATTGGATATTGAAGTGGAAATTCCAACTGGTGAAGTTGATTTTTTTGGAAGACAACAAATGACTATTGGCACCAAAAGGGTTTCCGCTGGAGCCAAAACAATCAATGTAAAACCTTTGCCAGAAACTGGAAAACCTTCAGATTTTTCTGGAGCTGTAGGTAATTTTGATTTTAAAGTTGTGCCTTCAAAAACCAAACTAAAGAATGGAGAATCGTTGGATTTAAATGTAATAGTTTCTGGAAAAGGAAACCTTAAATTATTTACACTTCCAAAACCAGTTGTGCCAAGCTCGCTTGAGATGTATGATCCAGTTCACAAAGAAAATGTTACTACGCCACTTACGGGAATGACGGGCAGTATTTCTGATGTATATACTGTAATTCCACAGTTCAAAGGAAGCTATCCAATTCAATCCATTGAATTTTCCTATTTTGATTTGGGAACCAAAACCTACAAAACAATTACTTCACAACCAATAAATATTGAAGTGCTGGACGGCCCAACTGCTACAGGAAATGATGCGGTTTCAAGAAATAATACCAATAAAACAAAAGTATCAGAAAACAATACTTTTGCGTTTATAAAATTAAATACATCATTGTCATCACTTAAAACATCTCCTTTTTTAGGTTCAATATTATTTTATGTGTTATTGATGTTGCCTTTTTTAATAATTCCACTTATTATGGCAATTAAAAAGAAAAAAGAAGCCATTGATGGCGATGTAGTAGGAAACAGAATTAAATTATCCAATAAACTAGCAAAAAAATATTTATCGGAAGCAAAAAATCAACTTGAAAACAAAGAACAGTTTTATATTGCACTTGAAAAAGCCTTGCATAATTTCTTGAAAGCCAAACTACATATAGAAACAACCGATATGAGTAAGGATAAAATAACCGAAATACTGTTGAAAAAAAATGCAAATGTAGAATCGGTGAAAAGCTTTATCAATCTAACAGAAAATTGCGAATTTGCTCGTTATGCTCCATCAACAAGTGTTTCGATTCAACAAGATTTTGACAAAGCGGTCAGTATAATTTCTGAATTAGAAAAACAAATTTCATAAAAAATGAAGCAGTTAGTATTTATATTTCTAATAATTACCCAATCCATTTTGGCACAAACTTCTTTTGATAAAGGAAATAATTTATATCAAAAAGGCAAGTACAATGAAGCCATTATTGCCTATGAAAGTATTTTAAAATCAGGTCAAGAATCTGCCGAATTGTATTTTAATTTGGGCAATTGCTACTATAAATTAAATAAAGTGGCACCTGCAATTTACAACTTTGAAAAATCGTTGCTACTCAATCCAACAGATAATGAAATTAAAAACAACCTAGCTTTTGCACAAAAAACAACGATTGATGAAATTATAGAAGCACCAAAAGTTGGATTCTCCAAAATAATTCAAGATTTTACTTCTATTTTTCATTATGATGTTTGGGCTTGGATTTGCATTTTTCTAGCTACGCTTTTTTTACTGTGTTTTCTCGGCTACTATTTTTCAAATACAACTATATTAAAAAGAGTATTTTTTACTTCATTGGTTTTTGTTTTATTGTTTTTGGTAGGCGGCTTTTTTGCGGCTTTTTATGAAAAAAATATCGATGACAAAGAAAGACCAGCCATCGTTTTTGCCGAAGTTGTTTCAATAAAAAGTGAGCCAAAATCTACTTCGGAAGAAGTATTTGTACTTCATGCTGGAACAAAGGTTCTTGTTTTGGAAAGTTTGAATAATTATAAAAAAATACAATTAGCCGATTTAAAAGAAGGTTGGATAGAAAAAAATGCAATTAAAGAGTTGAAATAGTGATTAGTGATTAGCTTTTAAATTATTTATTACTAATCAGAAACTCAATTCTAATAACTAATGACTAATCACTAATTACTCTTTTTAAAATCATTATACCATTTTTCTAAACTTGGGTAAATAAATTTTGAAACTTCTTGTATTGGATTATAAAACATGGATTTATCAAGCGTTTCTTGTTTTACAATAAAATTATTCACATTAATTTTTTGAAAAATATTAAATATAATACTCAACATTAAAATAGTTTTTAAAACACTAAACGCTGCACCGCCCAATTTGTTCAACCATCCCAAGTAAGCAAAATCTGCAATTCCAGTAAAAAATTTTGCCAAAAGATGAATGCCTACTACTACTATCAAAAAAGTCAATGCGAAAGCGATAACTTCTATATATTTAGATGACCATGAAACTGAATCTATTAGAATATTTTTCACCAAATAAGAGAATTTTATAGCCATGTATATTCCAAGTATAAGTGAAATTAAAGAAGCTAATTCTACAAAAAGACCATTTTTAATTCCTTTATACAATGCAAAAACCAACATTACACCCAAAACAATATCCAAAAAACTCATGATTTTCTTAATTTAATTTTAAAAAACAAATATAGAAGAATAATCTATTTTCTACTTCTTATATTTGCGGATAATTATGATTTGTGTTTTTAGAATAAATCTGAAATCTGAAATCTGAAATCTAAAATCTAAATGTCACGCGATATACAACTCAAAGAACGCTGGGAACAGCTTGTAGATAAACTTTCCAATCAATTTTCACAAGGCGAAGATCTTGACCTTGATGCTATTATTTATTTAATTGGTGTCCAAGAATTAGGAAAATTTCATGAAACCTATAAAAAAGACGAAAAATTAAATTTAATGCACATAGCCATTTGTCGATTGCTCGAACCCTATGGTTACTATGAATTCGAGTTTTTTGATCATGATGGTTGGCCACATTATAAAGTCAGAGAAGAATTGCCGCCACTTAAAGCTGGAGAACAATCGGTGCTCATGAAAGAAGCCATTGTGAATTATTTTTTGGAGAAAAAATTGATTGAGTAACAAAAATTCTCATCTTCCATCTTCCATCTTCCAACTTTTGCTTAAATTTGCACCTTTACTTTTACAACAATGACAGACAAGATTAGAGAATATATAGCCGAAGCCAAAGCTTTTTCAACACAAAATAAAGAAAAACTTGAAGAATTTAGAATCAAATTTTTAGGTAACAAAGGTTTGGTAAAAGATATTTTTGCCGAATTTAAAAATGTACCAAACGACCAGAAAAAAGAGTTTGGACAAGTCATCAATTTACTTAAAACCATAGCTGAAGAAAAAGTCAAAGCCATTCAAGACGAATTAGAAAGCAAAGAAGAAATTAAAGGCATTTATGGCGATCTATCTCGTCCTGCCGAACCTTTCAAAATAGGTTCCCGTCACCCAATATCGTTGGTAAAAAATCAAATTATAGATATTTTTTCTAATATTGGCTTCAATGTTTCCGAAGGTCCAGAAATCGAAGACGATTGGCACAATTTCACCGCATTAAACTTGCCAGAATACCATCCGGCGAGAGATATGCAGGACACATTTTTCATACAAACAAATCCCGATATTTTGTTACGAACGCACACCTCATCGGTTCAAGTTCGCTACATGGAAAACAACAAACCGCCTATCAGAACTATTTCGCCAGGACGCGTTTTCAGGAATGAAGCCGTTTCGTCGCGTTCGCATTGTATTTTCCATCAAGTTGAAGGATTGTATATCGACAAAGACGTTTCCTTTGCAGATTTGAAGCAAACATTGCTTTATTTTACCAAAGAAATGTTCGGGAAATCAAAAATACGATTGCGTCCTTCTTATTTTCCATTTACAGAACCAAGCGCCGAAGTCGATATTTATTGGGGTTTAAAAACCGAAACCGATTACCGAATCACCAAAGGAACTGGCTGGTTAGAAATTATGGGTTGTGGCATGGTAGATCCAAATGTTTTGAAAAATTGCGACATCAATCCGGATGAATACAATGGATTTGCTTTCGGAATGGGCATTGAACGTATTGCAATGTTGCTGTACCAAATTGGCGATATTCGTATGTTTTACGAAAACGATGTGCGGTTTTTGGAGCAGTTCAAATCAAACATTTAAAAATGTCAATCTGAGCTTGTCAAAGAAATGTCAATCTGAGCTTATCAAAGAAATGTCAATCTGAGCTTGTCGAAGATTAGTAGCCATTTCCAGCTATTCACTACAAGCTTTTTCAAGAAACACTATTTTTCTATACAAAAAACGAACTTCCGTTGGTCGTTGTTTTTTATCAAGAAAAATTAGAGTTTCTTATCAAAAGGCTTTTCGTTTCTATCTGGGCTAGGCATTATGATAAATTCAACCGAG
>NZ_JANLVD010000082.1:0-9055 GCF_031363805.1 Flavobacterium sp.
GTGTTGGAAGCGCCAATTTAGCCTTTAGCAAAGATGTTTTGAAAGATATGGGAACCATTGCTTTTAATATAAGTGACCTATTTAATAGTCGCAAAATGATTCGCGATGTAAATCTTGCTACTTTAAATTCCTACAGCGAAATGCAACGAAATGTGAGACAATTTACACTTTCATTTACTTACAGATTCAATAAAAAGAAATCTGATAGAGAACCAAAACAAAGACCAAACGAAAATGGCGATGGTGAAAATATGGGATAATCTGATACATTATGTAACTAAAAAAGCACCTCAAAAAGGTGCTTTTCTTATATCAGACAAATAAAATTTATGCAGATTGCTGTTGTTTTTTGGCTCTCCATTCTTTAAACATTTCCCACAAAGCGCCACCTATCCAATATTGAACAAAAGCCACCAAGAAAAATAATAACCAAAAACCAATAGTTAATACAGTTAAGAAAAGTAAAAAGCCTAAATATTGCGGAAATTCAACCATAACGTTTCGTAATTTTTTAAATACTCAACAAAAGTAAATGTAAATTTCTACTTAACCAATAATTTTTATAAATTTATTTTAATACATTTTTTTACCCAATGTAGAATGTTTATTTTTGGAGCTATTTCCCGCTATCCGTTGCAATCTTTTTGTGCTTTTGTCATCCTGAGCATGTCGAAGGACAAAAGCACAAAAAGGATTTTCACTGCTATCGGGGCTAAAAACAAACAGTAACCTAAAAACTTAAAATAATTTAAAATGGAATTCAGAATCGAAAAAGACACCATGGGCGAAGTACAAGTACCAGCAGATAAATATTGGGGTGCACAAACGGAACGCTCTCGAAACAATTTCAAAATAGGACCATCGGCATCAATGCCAAAAGAAATTATTCAGGGTTTTGCCTATCTAAAAAAAGCGGCCGCTTTTGCCAATTGCGATTTGGGTGCATTGCCAATTGAAAAACGCGATGCCATTGCTGCAGTATGCGATGAAATATTGGCTGGAAAACTGGATGATGAGTTTCCTTTGGTCATTTGGCAAACAGGTTCTGGAACTCAAAGCAATATGAATGTGAACGAAGTGGTGGCCAACAGAGCGCAAGTTTTGGCTGGAAATAAAATTGGCGAAGGCGAACAATTCATCAAAGCCAACGATGATGTCAACAAATCGCAATCATCAAACGATACTTATCCAACTGGAATGCACATTGCCGCATACAAATCAGTTGTAGAAATTACCATTCCAGGTGTAGAAAAATTGCGTGATACATTGCATGCGAAAGCTTTAGCATATAAAAATGTGGTTAAAATTGGTCGTACCCATTTAATGGATGCCACGCCACTAACTTTAGGTCAAGAAATTTCTGGTTATGTTGCCCAGTTAAACTACGGAATTAAAGCCATAAAAAACACATTGTCTCACCTTTCTGAAGTGGCACTTGGCGGAACTGCTGTTGGAACTGGACTCAACACACCAACTGGTTATGATGTTAAAGTGGCTGAGTATATTGCAAAATTTACAGGTCACCCGTTTGTAACTGCACCTAATAAATTTGAAGCATTGGCCGCCCACGATGCCATTGTGGAAACACACGGAGCGTTGAAACAATTGGCAGTTTCACTAAATAAAATTGCCAACGATGTTCGTATGCTGGCTTCTGGTCCACGCTCAGGAATTGGAGAAATCTTAATTCCTGAAAACGAACCTGGATCATCCATTATGCCAGGAAAAGTAAACCCAACTCAGTGCGAAGCGTTGACTATGGTTTGCGCGCAAGTCATGGGCAACGATGTTGCCATTTCAATTGGTGGCATGCAAGGTCATTATGAATTGAATGTTTTTAAACCACTCATGGCGGCCAACTTTCTGCAATCGGCACGATTATTGGGTGATGCTTGCCTGTCTTTTGAAGAACATTGCGCCAGCGGAATCGAACCAAATTATACACGTATTGAAGAATTAGTTAATAATTCATTGATGCTTGTTACGGCTTTAAACACCAAAATTGGTTATTATAAAGCCGCAGAAATTGCACAAACAGCTCACAAAAACGGAACAACTTTGAAAGAAGAATCTGTTCGATTGGGTTATGTTTCCGCAGAAGATTTTGATGCTTGGGTGAAACCCGAAGAAATGGTGGGAAGTTTGAAATAGTATCTTTTTAAAATATTGTCAAAACCTGTAAATAAATTTGCAGGTTTTTTATTGGTTTCATATATAGTTTTAAACTATAACTTTAGCGCATTTACCTTTCAAGTTTTAAAAACTTCAACACGAATTTCACTAATTATCACGAATTAATTTGTGTAAATTAGTGAAATTCGTGTTGAATTTATTGCATCTGGCAGGCTTTAACTCTCCAAAATCAAATCTATGGAATTCTAGTCCATAGTAGTTTAGTTAAGATCAAAATATTTTAATTGATACCCATAAATTCTTTAATTTGTTTCATGAAATAAAATGAATTTTATAAAATATTGTTTATCTTTACACAAAATAAGTTAAACAAAATATTGTAGAATATTGTCAATAAATGGAAAAAGAAAAACCAGATAATGTAGTCTATTCAAAAGAAAAAGGATATAATGCTAGTATGTTACCATACGCAACATCTGTTAGCGCTCCTGTAATTAAAACGGATGATATTGTAGCTTGGAAAAGTAGAGGAATTCATAACGTAAATAAAGAACTTGAAAGCAAGTTTAACGAGCTCAAACTACAATATCAAAAATTAATGGAAGAATTCCAGTGGAATGATATGGTGTATAATGCAAAGTTTTCATTTGAACCTGTTATTGGCGAAATATACCATTTGTATGTTGGAACCGATGGAAATAATTTTTTGTCATTAATTGGTCCATTAGAATGGAATAAAGAGCATATTGCCACTTTTAAATTGAATAGCGATAAAAAATGGATGATCTTTAATGAAAAAAGTGGACTGTTTTCTTAAATAATTATATAAAAATGAAATCACCAATTGCAACTCCAGAAAATCTTGAACTTACAGAAATTGCTATTGATAGAATTATCGAAATGGCTTGGGAAGACCGAACGCCTTTTGATGCCATAAAATTTCAGTTTGGCTTGGTTGAAGCCGATGTGAAAGCATTAATGAAAAAAGAACTCAAATTTAGTAGCTATAAATTGTGGCGAAAGCGTGTTGAAAATTGCAAAACCAAACACGAAGCAAAACGCGCAGAAGGAATAGATCGTTTCAAATGCAATAGACAAAGAGCTATTTCTAGCAATAAAATTTCAAAGAGATAAACAATCTTTTTAGTCTTCAAAACTGTAATGAGTACTAATATACTATTTGAAAAATAACTTCAATAACTAAAATTGAATAAAAAATCCATAAATATTGTTTGGTTTAAGCGTGATTTTCGATTTACAGACCACGAACCTTTGTTTATGGCTCAACAAGAAAATCTTTCCATATTATTGGTGTATTTTTTCGAACCATCAGTAATGAATTATGATGATTCAGACGTTCGTCACTGGCGATTTGTGCATCAATCATTACAAGATATGCAATTAAAATTGGATGCTATCTCTTCAAAAATTTATTTTTTCCACACTGAAGTTGGTATTATTTTCGAAGAATTAATCAAAATTTACGATATTAAAAATGTTTTCTCGCACCAAGAAATTGGTAATAAAGTAACATTTGATCGTGATTTTGAAATGCAAAAATTCTTCTATAAAAATTCTATTCAATGGAAAGAATCTCAAATGCATGGCGTAATCAGGAAACTAAAATCTAGAAAAGATTGGGACAAACGTTGGGAAAAAGTAATGCGCGATTCTCCAAAAATTATAAACATCAATTCGCTCAACATTGAAAGTCTTGATTCTAATTTTTATATAGAATTTAAAGGAGAAACTTTAAATACAGAAATTACAACCCACAATAAAAACTTCCAGCAAGGTGGCGAAAATTTCGCTTGGCGTTATCTGGATAGTTTTGTAAAAAACCGTTACATTAATTATAGCAAACACATTTCGAAACCGAGTTTGAGTCGTAAAAGTTGTAGCCGCTTATCACCATATTTAACTTATGGGAATATCAGTATGAGAATGGTTTACCAATACACAAATAAATTCTATGAATCTTCATTCAATAAAAGAGCCATTTTAAATTTTGTTTCTCGTTTGCATTGGCATTGTCATTTTATCCAAAAATTTGAAGATGAGTGTCGTATGGAATTTGAAAATGTAAATCGGGCTTATGATGTTTTGATCAAACCAAAAAATGAATCTCATATCAAAGCTTGGCAAGAAGGAAAGACTGGCGTCCCAATTGTAGATGCTTGCATGCGATGTTTGGTTTCAACAGGTTATATTAACTTTAGGATGAGAGCAATGGTGGTTTCGTTTTTTACCTTTAATTTGTGGCAAGATTGGCGCGAATTGCATTTTTTGGCGCGACAGTTTCTAGATTACGAACCTGGAATTCACTATCCACAGTTGCAAATGCAATCGGGAACTACGGGCATCAATACCATTAGAATTTACAGTCCAATTAAAAACTCTCAGGATCATGATTCTGAAGGTATTTTTATTAAACAATGGCTTCCAGAATTGGCTGAAATTCCAGTAAATTTAATTCATGAACCATGGAAATTGAATCCAATAGAACAACAATTTTATAATTGTGAAATTGGAAAAGATTACCCTGCTCCTATCGTCAATATTGAGGAAACTCGAAAATATGCTAGCGATATTGTTTGGAGTTTTCGAAAAAAAAATGAAGTGAAGGAAGAAGGAAAAAGAATTTTAAAGAAGCATGTTTCCAACCCAAATTCAAAAACTAGAATGGCAAAACCTAAAAAAATAACCAAATAACATGTCGATATTTTTAAAAGCAAATTGGGAAAATATCATTATGGCAAATTATGAAATTGATCCAAAAATTCTAGACCCTTTTTTGCCCAAAGGTGTTGAAATTGATTTATTTAATGACAAAGCATACATAAGTTTGGTTGGTTTTATGTTTAAAAAAACCAAATTGTTTGGTATTCCAATTCCTTGGTTTGGCACTTTTGAAGAAATTAATTTACGCTTT
The DNA here is from genome assembly GCF_031363805.1 of Flavobacterium sp. Taxonomy (GTDB): domain Bacteria; phylum Bacteroidota; class Bacteroidia; order Flavobacteriales; family Flavobacteriaceae; genus Flavobacterium. The sequence goes on from NZ_JANLVD010000082.1 coordinate 5,066, forward strand.
TATGTAGTTAGAAGAGAAAATAATCAAATAAAACGCGGCGTAGTTTTTATAAATGAAACCATTCCGTATCCAATAGTAGCTTGGATGGCAAATAAATTATACAAAGAACATTACACCGTTGTACCAACAAAGCATGAAATAAATCAGGCAAATAATTGCAAAAAGATAAAATTTGAATGGCTATTGAATAAAAAATGGAATTCAATTTATGTGGAATCTTCAATAAAATCTAGTTCAATGAAACAAGATTCTTTAGAAAAATTTATTTATGAACATTACTATGGTTACACTAAAATTGATCAAAATAAAACCGAAGAATACAAATTGCAACATCCAAGTTGGAAAATAAATAAAGTTGTAAATTATAAAATTGATTGTGATTTTGAAGCAATGTATGGAAAATCATTTTCTGTTTTAAACCGAACGAAACCCGAAGCTGTTTTCATAGCCGAAGGCTCATCGGTAGCTGTCGAATGGAAACGAACCAAATTAAATTTCGAAAATGAAAGGCGTTAAAAAACAAAACCTACCCAGCAAAATTTGTATTGTTTGCCAAAAACCTTTCGCTTGGCGTAAAAAATGGGAAAAAGTTTGGGACGAAGTAAAATATTGTAGCGATAGATGTAGAAAAAATAAATAATCTGCAAGGTCTTTTTTGACCTTGTAGGTTTCAAATTAACACCTGCAAGGTCTGAAAAAGACCTTGCAGGATAAATAAATAAAATGAGTAAAACCCTTAGATTAATCCTCGGAGATCAATTAAATAGCAATCATTCTTGGTTTAAAACTGTTAATGATTCTATTACTTATGTCATGATGGAAATTCGGACAGAAACCGATTATGCTACACATCACATACAAAAAATTGTGGGTTTCTTTTCTGCAATGCAAGAATTTGAAAAAGATTTGAAATCGAAAAAACATCAAGTAATTTATTTTTGTTTGAATAACGAAAACAACTTACAATCTTTCGAAAAAAATATTGATTTTTTAATTACTAAAAATCATTTTACGAATTTTGAATATCAATTGCCCGATGAATATCGTCTTGATCAAATTTTAAAAAATTTCTGTTCAAAACTTTCTATTTCAAATACTGTAGCAGATTCGGAGCATTTTTACACCGAAAGAAACGAATTAGGAGATTTCTTTGAAGGTAAAAAAACATTTTTGATGGAGAGTTTTTACCATGCCATGCGAAAAAAGCACGATGTATTAATGGAAAATGACAAACCACTCACAGGAAAATGGAATTATGATGGCGAAAACAGAAAGAAATTACCAAAAAATCACAAGCCAACGCCGCCATTGGTTTTTAATAATGATGTTTCGAAAATTCTAATTGAAATCAAAAAAACCAATATCAAAACCATTGGAAATATTGATGAGAACAATTTCGTTTGGCCAATAAACAGAGACCAATCACTACAATTATTAGACTTTTTTGTTGCGGAATGTTTGCATTTATTTGGTTCTTACCAAGATGCGATGACACCAAACGAGTGGTCATTGTACCATGCAAGAGTTTCATTTTCAATGAATTCAAAAATGATTTCTCCAAAAGAAGTGGTGGACAAAGCTATTTCCGAATGGCAAAAACGTCCAGAAGAAATCGAGTACAATCAGCTGGAAGGTTTTGTACGTCAAATCATTGGATGGCGCGAGTACATGCGCGGTATTTATTGGTTGAAAATGCCCGAATTTGGCAATATGAATTTTTTCAACCATCAAGGAAAATTACCTGAATGGTTTTGGACAGGCAAAACAAAAATGAATTGTTTGAAAGATGCCATCAACCAATCATTGGATTACGCTTATGCACACCATATTCAAAGACTGATGATCACTGGAAATTTTGCACTTTTGGCAGGAGTTCATCCAGATGAAGTCGATAATTGGTATCTTGGTATTTATATTGATGCAATTGAATGGGTCGAAATTACCAACACACGCGGTATGAGTCAGTTTGCCGATGGCGGCATTGTAGGTACAAAACCCTACGCAAGTTCAGCTTCCTATATTGATAAAATGAGTCATTATTGCGGTAGTTGTTTTTACAAAAAAGCAATAAAAACTGGTGATAAATCTTGTCCTTTCAATAGTTTGTATTGGAATTTTTATGATAAAAACGAAGATAAATTGGGCAAAAATCCAAGAATTGGGATGATGTATAATGTATGGCGAAAAATGCAACCCGACCATAAAGCCGAATTGTTGCAACAAGCAGATTATTATTTGAAAAATATAAATGATTTGTAATCCTGCAAGGTTTTTTTAACCTTGTAAGTATCTATAAAAAACAATTAAACCTACAAGGTTTTTGAAACCTTGCAGGATAAATAAAAAAATATGAAAACTTCAATAGTTTGGTTTAAAACCGATTTACGATTACTCGACAATGAAACATTGGCGAAAGCTATTGCGCAAAGTGACCAAATAGTACCTGTATATTGTTTTGATGAATCGGATTTTGAAACTACAAAGTATGGTTTTAAAAAAACTGGCAATTTTAGAGCGCAATTTCTATTGGAATCATTGTTGGATCTAGATAAAAATCTTCGAGAATTAGGGTCAGGATTAGTCATTTTAATAGGAAAACCAGAAGTTGAAATTTCGAAAATTGCTCATCAATACAAAGTTCAAAAAGTTTTTGCAAAACGAGAAGTAGCTTTCGAAGAAAAACAAACCAAACAATTGGTTCAGAACGAACTTTGGAAACAACAATGCGAAATTGAAACTTTTAGTACAAGTACTTTATACCATGCCGAAGATTTGCCTTTTTCTATAAAAGATATTCCAGATGTATTTACAAATTTCAGAAAAAAAACAGAACAAGATTCAAAAGTAAGAGCTGTTTTTGACAAACCTTTGAAAATAAATTCACCCACAATTCCAGAAATTAAATTACCAACATTGGAAGAATTGGGTTTGACATTTACTGAAATTGATTCGAAAGCAGCAATAAAATTTAAAGGTGGAGAAACAGAAGCCATTAAAAGATTAAACCATTATTTTTTTGAAACAAAAGCCATTTCCAACTATAAAGAAACTCGAAACGGAATGGTCGGGTCAGATTATTCTTCAAAATTTTCGGCATGGTTGTCCATGGGTTGTATCTCGCCAAGATATATTTATAGCGAACTCAAGAAATATGAATCTCAATTTGGAGCCAATGACTCGACTTATTGGTTGGTTTTCGAATTGTTGTGGCGTGATTATTTCAGGTTTATGATGAAAAAATACCACACTAAATTTTTCCAACAATCTGGAATACAAGACAAAGGAATCGTTGTCAATAAACACAATATTAGCGAGCTTAATGATTGGATAAATGGAAATACAGGAGTAGATTTTGTGGATGCAAATATGATCGAATTGAAACAAACAGGTTTTATGAGCAACCGTGGCCGACAAAATGTGGCTAGCTATTTATGCAATGATTTAAAACTAGATTGGCGCTATGGCGCAGCCTATTTCGAACAGCAATTGATTGATTATGATGTGTGTAGCAATTGGGGGAATTGGGCTTATTTGGCTGGTGTTGGGAACGATCCGCGTGGCAATCGTTATTTCAATATTGAAAAACAAGCCGTTGATTATGATAAAAGCAAGGTTTTTAGGAATTTGTGGTTAAAGTGATATTTTATTTGTTTTTTAACCACATAGCGTAGCTTGACAATTTTTGTTTAAGGATAACAAAGAAAATATCATTTTGCACATAGTGCTATGAAGTCTTTAACTGAGCAAAGCGATTTAATTTTCGTATTTTTTTATGAGCCTATGTGGTTTAAAATATATTAACTATACTAATTGTATCTCGGTTTATTTACCACAATTTTAAATAAATCGTTCGAGTTACATACATAAAAAACAATTATATTTACAGTAAAATATAGTAGATGGAAGCAATATTTAGGGGGGAGAATATTTTAGAGTTCATAAAAGCCTTTCCAGATGACAATAAATGTAGAGAAGTTATAGCAAATGAGA
>NZ_JANLVD010000083.1:0-2649 GCF_031363805.1 Flavobacterium sp.
TCTCATTTGCTATAACTTCTCTACATTTATTGTCATCTGGAAAGGCTTTTATGAACTCTAAAATATTCTCCCCCCTAAATATTGCTTCCATCTACTATATTTTACTGTAAATATAATTGTTTTTTATGTATGTAACTCGAAAAAATTATATCCGAAAATAGTTCCGAAAAATATGAAATAATCAATATTAAAATCAATTCTAATGTTCAACGTTATTTTTGTAATTTGAACTAACGAATAAACAGCCACACCCACATGAATGCTACTTTTTATATAAAAATTGAATAATTTCGTCACATTTCTCATTCCACAAAACTAATCAAACTGTTAATAAGAAGTCATTTTAGTTGAAAAAATCACATAAATAGACCATTAAAATGCTATTGATTCTGATAATTATACATAAATTTGTGCTTTCAAAAAACACAACACTTTTTATTCCTATATGAAAACAGATGCTTTTGCTTTACGTCACATTGGTACAACAGAAAATGATCTTCCAAAAATGTTGAAAACCATTGGAGTTGAATCGTTAGAACAACTTATTTATGAAACACTACCAAATGATATTCGCTTAAAATCTGATTTAGATTTAGAGCCAGCTATGACTGAATATGAGTTTTCAAAGCATATTGCAGCTTTAGGAAACAAAAATAAAGTTTTTCAATCGTATATTGGTTTGGGTTACAACCAAGCCATTGTTCCAGCAGTAATTCAAAGAAATATTCTTGAAAATCCGGGTTGGTACACTGCTTACACGCCATATCAAGCCGAAATTGCACAAGGTCGTTTGGAAGCGATTTTGAATTTTCAAACTACAGTGATTGAATTGTCTGGAATGGAAATCGCAAATGCTTCACTTCTTGATGAAGGAACTGCGGCTGCCGAAGCTATGGCGTTGTTATTTGATGTACGTTCTCGTGATCAAAAGAAAAATAATGTCTGTAAATTCTTCGTTTCGGAAGAAATTTTACCTCAAACATTATCGGTTTTACAAACTCGCTCTACTCCTATTGGTGTTGAATTGGTTATTGGAAACCACGAAGAGTTCGATTTCTCAAATGAGTTTTACGGAGCCATTCTTCAATATCCAGGCAAATATGGACAAGTTCATGATTACGCAGGATTTATCGCCAAAGCAAAACAAAACGAAATCAAAGTTGCGGTTGCAGCTGATATTTTATCATTGGTAAAACTAACGCCTCCAGGCGAAATGGGTGCCGATGTAGTTTTTGGAACCACACAACGTTTCGGAATTCCGTTAGGTTATGGTGGCCCACACGCTGCTTATTTTGCTACCAAAGAAGAATACAAACGTTCCATGCCAGGGCGTATAATTGGTGTAACCATTGATACCAATGGAAATCGTGCGTTGCGAATGGCATTGCAAACTCGTGAGCAACACATCAAACGTGACAAAGCTACTTCAAATATTTGTACTGCACAAGTTCTTTTGTCAGTTATGGCAGGAATATATGCTGTTTATCATGGCCCAAAAGGTTTAAAATATATTGCCGATAAATTGCATGCTACAACTGCAACTTTGGCAAACGAACTAGAAAAATTAGGCTTATACCAAACAAATTCTGCTTATTTTGATACCATTGTCATTAAAACCGATGCCAAAAAAGTAAAAGAAATTGCTGAAAAACACGAAGTGAACTTTTATTACATTGATGAAAATACCGTTTCAATTTCATTAAACGAAACCACTTCGATCTCAGATTTAAATACAATTGTTTCCATTTTCGCTATTGCGAATGATAAGCAGGCTGCTACAATTTCAGAATTGCAAAATGGCAATCAATTTCCATCCAATTCAGAAAGAAAATCAGCATTTTTACAACATGATGTTTTCAACAAATACCATTCAGAATCAGCATTGATGCGTTATATTAAAATGTTAGAACGCAAAGATTTGGCTTTGAATCATTCTATGATTTCGTTAGGTTCTTGTACCATGAAATTGAATGCAGCATCAGAAATGTTGCCATTAAGTACAGCACAATGGAACAATATTCACCCATTTGCACCGCTGGATCAAGCAAAAGGTTACCAAGAAATGCTTTCAAAATTGGAACATCAATTAAATGTTATTACAGGTTTTGCTGGTACCACTTTGCAACCCAATTCTGGTGCTCAAGGCGAATATGCTGGATTGATGGTTATTCGCGCTTATCATCATTCTCGTGGCGACCACCACAGAAATATTGCTTTAATACCATCATCGGCACACGGTACAAATCCTGCTTCGGCAGCCATGGCTGGAATGCAAGTTGTAGTTACCAAAACTTTAGAAAACGGAAATATAGATGTAGATGATTTACGCGAAAAAGCATTGTTACATTCGGCAAATTTATCCTGTTTGATGGTAACGTATCCGTCAACGCACGGTGTTTTTGAAAGTGCCATCAAAGAAATTACACAATTAATTCACGATAATGGCGGACAAGTTTACATGGATGGTGCCAACATGAATGCCCAAGTTGGACTCACAAATCCAGCAACAATTGGAGCCGATGTTTGTCATTTAAATTTACATAAAACATTCGCCATTCCTCATGGTGGTGGTGGGCCAGGTGTTGGACCAATTTGCGTTGCACCACAATTAGTACCTTTTTTACCAAGTAATCCAATTATTCAAACTGG
>NZ_JANLVD010000121.1:0-4219 GCF_031363805.1 Flavobacterium sp.
GTCAACCTTACATTTTCATAAGAACATTTTGAGGTAAATAAGCAATTTATAGTTCCAATTCAATAGTTAGGTTTCCCTCCGTTCCACAGACACTTCACACGGTCACTTCCTGCGTTCGGTCGGGCTTCTGCATCCATAATACCGCTTCATTTCGTTTCGTTCAATCGTTCGCTTTCCGCTCCATTGCATTCCGCTGCAAGCTCTCTCTTTCTCTTCACTACATTCCAGCAGTATTATGTCTGCCGCCCTCCGTGTTTTCAGCGGTTGCTCTTTCGCCCAGCCATTGGGGTTGGCTCCGTTAGCACTTTGCCCTAAATCAAGGAACGCTATCGCTGACTTATATTTTTTCCCCAACGTTTCACGCTCGCAGTGCTACACTTTCGCTTCGTAAACTACGCTTCGTTCCCACCCTGCGGTGGCTGTTCGATTGCCGCAACACCGCCACTTCGCTCCTCGCAAAAAAAATTCCGTAAAAACTCCATTTTTTTTACTGCGGTGCTTGGGGGTGTTCTCTGAACCAGAACACTAGTTTTCAATTCAACATCTTTTAGATCACTTTTCATAACAACCCTATCCGAAACAATAAAAATAAAAAAATAAATAAAAAGAAAGTAAAGGTAAGTTCCAGTTTCAAGAAAAGAAAGTTCAAGCCCTACGGGTTTTCAATAAAATCTCCACCCTACATTTTCGTTCGCATCAACATTTGATTAAAATCAAAACTCCAATTCCCAACAACATTAACGTATAAATACGGGTAGTATTTTTTTGAAAAAACTTGCTTTTCTTGAAACCTCCACTTGAAGTACGACTTTCTTTTTTTTTCTTTTAAAAAATTTAATGGCAAAAAAAGGGAATTGAAAACCTCAACTTCAAATCAAGAATTATGCTAAATTTCATTATCCAAACCCACCTAAAAGATACAATGTACAAAAACCCGCATATGTTTGTTTTAAATAAAGGATTGAATAGCGGAAAACCTCAAAAAACCGAATTTACTAATAGTTTTGTAATTATTTTTTCAAACGAAGAAGATTTGGAAACGGTTTATTGGATTGCGTACAGCCTTTGGAAGTCAAATTTTTGGCATCAATTTTTGTGCGGTTCGGTTATTCCGTTTATAAGAATTAATGACCTTAAACACAACTTTTCGGCACGAGTAAACACTTTATTGTTAGACTACGAAGCACATCAAAAAGATATGAAAGCGTTGCGATTATTGGAACTCAAAGAAACACAATTTCACGAAAACATCAATTTAATCAACGACTTACGAAGAGTGATTTTACATCGCTACTGCAAAAAATAGACCCAATTAAGAACTTTAATTATTTAACTATGAAACTATTTATTTTGTACCAAACCGACAATTGGAAAAGCAGAGCATCAAGAGTATGTTTTGGCGTTTTCGACACCAGAGCCAAAGCCATAGACAGCGCAAAATGGCAAGAATTGTATACTTTTAATTCCGAAGTTGTGGTTTTAGAGGTAACTCTCAATTTATTTGAAGAAGTTTAATTTTGGAACGTAAAAAAAGCCCAATCCTTTCGGTTTTGGGCTTTCATAATATCTAATCCAAAGGTCACCACAACTAGAGTTAGACTATTTTTTGTGCTTTCCAATTAATATTTTGAGCAGTAAAGATATTAAAAAACTGACTATCGCCCCAAGTGTGGCAAGAATTATCGTTTTTAAAACATCTTCCGAATGCAAATTCGGTAAAACACTCAAAAATGTACCGCTAGCGGTACCAACTAAAGTTGTATTACTATTCTGTAATGGCATCGTCTTTTGTCGTGGTCAATTGGCTAACCGCCGAAATAACACCACCTACAACGGCTACATAACCGCCAACAGTAACAACAATTGCAGGCAAAGCAACTGGCGCTGCCAAAATTGTTCCGCCTACGGCTGCCAAAACCAATCCGATATTTCGAAGCACTTTAAAAAACTTTGGAGTGGGCGATTTTACTCTTTTTATGATATTCATATTTTTATTTTTTTGTCATTCCCAATTGGAAATCTGATTTAATAATTATCGAAACTTCTTCGTTTAGATCTAAACCTTTAAACACTAAATTTTTCAATTTATTAAACGCATTTCGAGATTTAAGTCCTAAACCAGGACCAGAAAATTTCGTGACTGGAGCAATACAACCATTCAATTCTTGCAAAACATTATTGGCAGGATGAAACAGAATTAAACTTCTATTTTTTACATCCATAACCTCTAAATGCCATTGAAATTTTTTACTGTATCGTTTCTTTATAAAATATTTCCCTTCGGGAATGCAGGAAACTTTCGTTTCGTTGTTTTTCCAAGGCAATTCAATTGTCAAACAAATGAGTTTACCTTCGCATTCGAGTTTTCCGTTTGTTCCATCGGGGAAATAAGTTCTTGATAGTATCAATACCATCTTACACGCCACTAACTCGAACCAACGATAACGGATTGTAAGCACCATTTTTAAGTGGGTACATTTGTCCGTTAACCAATTGGTAAAACTCAACACCAAGAGCCAAAAACAAAGGTTTTGTACTTGCAGGAGTTACCGTATTAGTCTGTGTGATTACCGCAGTTGCTACTGAATCCCAAGGCAAAATAGCCGTTTCTGAATTTTCAACTACAAAGGTTTCGACTTCAAAATCTACTTCTGCACCAGCAGAAATAATTTTAAAATGCGTTGTTCCACTTGGTGCAGCAATCATATTCACAGGTATAAAGGAAGCCAATGTAACTTCAATTACACCAGTTACACGGTCAATAGTTGCCACAAACGGAGCAAATTAACTTGTACCTAGTTTACCACGAATATTGAATTCAAAACCTGCTAAAAGTTCCGCTTCACCATCAATGATGTTTCGCAAACCTCTAATGCTTACCAAATCGGCTTGTAAAACCTTTACCATCGATTGAGTTAAACGGCTTACCATTCTACCATCGGCAGAATTCAAAAGCAACGCTCTCAAAGCCGTTCTCAAAATCTTTCCTGCTTTCCCAGCTCGACCAAATTCAGAACCATTTTCTCGTGTTCTTTGAAACGCTGGATCACTCGCAATTCTGCTCGCATCGATTCCACCTTTTTCACGCGCCAAATGACCATCTTGGGTTTTGTAAAAAGTAATATCTCCAATAGTACCTTTTAATTTAATTATGCCTTTCTGTCTTGCCATAATTTCTAAAATTTAGATTAATAAATTGTCTAAATCATCTTTCTGTTGCAACAGCTGTAGATTGATTTCGGAACAAATTTTAGCCAATTAATCAAAATAAAAAAGTAGTACCTATCCAATACGACACTTTATGACGTAAATGGCAGAAATGACCATAAATGGCAATATATGAGCATCTCAAATAGTCTTAAATTACAGATGATTACACAAAGGATTTTTTTTCTAATTTTGCAAAATATAAAAATTTGGATTATAGGGTTTTAAAGTAAGTCAAAGCCTAGTCAAAGGCATAGATAGTATATGAAAACAGAAAATAAGAGATTGTGCATCTACCCAAAGGACATACAGCGTATTACTGGAAAGAGTTATCGACAAAGTATTAGATTGTTACAAAAGATAAGAACAGAGCTTAATAAGCTTGAAAATGAGTTTGTATCAATCGAAGAGTTTTGTGTTTACACCAGTTTAAAATATGAACAAGTAGAACCTTTGATAATTGGTTAGAAATGAAACATAACATTACTAAAAATTAAACTTTAGAAATTTGCAAACCATACTATTAACCAGTTCATTTTTTGATAATGTTTTCTTTATAAATGCTTCGATAAGTCCTAAAATATAACTACATTTGTACTATAAGTTAATCGAAGTTTTGCAATGCAAAAAGCAGGTGCATAATAGAGACCCTAGTTTAGGAATAGAATTTAAAAATCTATATATCAACGGTTTAGAAATGGAAAACAAATCCCTCTTTCTCCGCAACACTAAACCGTAAATAGCTTATAAATAAGTGTTTACGGTTTTTTTATTTGCTTCTTGTCCGACGTTTGTCCCAATTTCAAAAAAAACTATTCTTTTTTTAAATTCTTTCCTTGATTATTGTCCGATAATGAATAATTCAGTTAAATAGTCGCACCTTAACAAAACCGTCTTTCTAATTTATTTTTAAAAATAGAACTGTAAAACAGGAAAATTTGCGATTGGTAAAAATAGAAAATTATTTTCTGTTTCAATATTTCCATCATTTTCTTCATGTTCCAAGCTGTTG
>NZ_JANLVD010000140.1:0-4442 GCF_031363805.1 Flavobacterium sp.
ATTTTCCGAATTAGGAAGCGGCTTCAACATTGCCATGAAAGATCTGGAAATTCGTGGCGCAGGCGATTTATTGGGTGGCGAGCAAAGCGGTTTTATTAATGAAATTGGTTTCGAAACTTATCAGAAAATCATGAACGAAGCCATCGAAGAACTCAAGGAAAATGAGTTCAAAGATTTGTATGCCGATGAACAAAATACCACCGAAAAAGAGTATGTAAAAGACCTTCAGATAGATTCCGATTTTGAATTACTTTTCCCCGACGATTATATAAATAGCGTAACCGAACGTCTGGCTTTATACAATGCTTTGGCTTTAATAAAAGACGAAGTAGGTTTGCAACAATATGAAAAACAGTTAATTGACCGTTTTGGCGCTTTACCAAAACAAGCTATCGCTTTACTCAACAGTTTGCGCATTAAATGGATTGCCACCAAAATTGGAGTTGAAAAACTAATTTTGAAACAAGGCAAAATGGTTTGCTATTTTGTTTCCGACCAACAAAGTGATTATTACCAATCCAAAAGTTTTCAAAAAGTATTGCAATTTGTACAAAAACAACCACAATTGTGCAAAATGAAAGAGAAAGAAACCAAAAATGGGTTACGATTGTTATTGACTTTCGAGAATGTAAAAAGCGTAAAGAAGGCTTTGGAATTGATGGAGATGGTTTAAAATTTTAATAAATTTTTTTTGTGCCTAATCCAGCTTTCCGCTCTAGCCCTCATTTCAAAAGCTTTTTTTCTATTCTCGCCACAGGAGCTTCCTTTGGTCGCTCTGTTGCTCAAAGAAAAAATAGCTTTTAAAATTTCGGGGCTGTCGCTGCAATCTGGGGCATTGTGGTAGTTTTAAGAATTTATATTTTGCTCATACTCATATTTTCAAATAGCAATCATTATTTTTTCATTTACTGTAATGGTGTAAAATTTGCAGAGCTAGTTGTTTTTATGGAATACTTTGGAGAGCTGGAGAACTGCACATTTTTTAAAACCTACTTTTATGAGATCAAAAACTCGTTTTTAAGTCATCAAAATTTTATAATTGCGAACTTTAATTAAATAACCAATCTCGCTTTGGAGTTGCTAAACGAGGTTGGTTATTTTTGATTTTGGCACTTCTTTTCTAAAAGTGGAGGTTGCGCAACAACTACGGCTTTTAACTGCTGTAGTTTTTTCTATAATTCGTTTAAATTTTCTTTGTACTCTTTTAAAAATTTATTTTTTATACTATTTAATTTACTTAGTTTATTTTCCCATTCAATTCTATACTTTTTATCATTTGCTATCGTTAAATCGGACTCTAAATCTGCCATAAAAATATCAACTGATAAACGTACTGAAATTACTTCATTTTTTGAAATTTCATTTTGTGATTGTCATTTTTTCGCAATATCCAATATTTTTTGTGCAAAATTGGTTAAGTAACTTTTTGATGGACGTTTTTGTCTAATTTCAAAGTTGTAATCTTCTCTATTTTCACTCTTATAGTTATTTAATTCAACTTCTGGATTGAATATTTCTGCTTTCATGAATTACGTATTTAAAGTTCAAATATACAGTTAAAATGGTTTCAGTTTCATTTTTCTACTATAACAGTTAACGTTGTAGTAGCTGTTAGCGGTAGTTTTTATTCTTTTAATATTTTTTTAATTCAAATAATTCTGGATAATGATAACGATTTATGAACCGACCAAATTCAGTTTGACCCTCAGTTGTACTAAATTTTGCTAAATCAATATTTTCAAATTCTTTCTCAATTTTAATTGCGGATAATATTTGATTGTTATTCACTATAAACCATTTGTCCTTGTCTAAATTATTGATAGATATAGTGAAATATTTATCTGAAATATAAATGGAAACATTTTCTCCAAATATTGTTTGAATTGCTGGTTGTGCAATTTCTGGATATGGACCTGAAGGTGTTGGGTAATTAAAACAATCTGGCCAAGATTTTCCAAATGAAATTTCATCATTAGGTTTTAAAATTTTTATTTCTACCCCCAAAGATTTAAGTTTCAAAATTAAATCATCTTTAGAGAAGTACTCAATATGAATAATTATTTCATCACCGTCAGTAACGTACGAATTTAAACGACCTCTTAAAAAGCAGAAGTATTTTAGTTGTTGTATTTTTGGAAGAAATTTTTCTTTATCATAATGGTCAAAAATAGAATCTATTTCTAATTTCGGAAATTTCAACATATGTATCTTTTTTTTAAATTACCGCTAACGTCCCGCAATTACAGCGGGTTTGTAACTAAATTAAGCCCATTCTTTAGATTTACCACCCGAGTGATAGCGAACAGGCGAAGCAAATCATCACAAAAACATAACCAACTTTGCATTAAGCCTATTGCCCAAATCCGTTGTAGTAGCTGTTGAAGGTTCGGTTTTGTCTTTAATACAAAGTTTCTGGATTGTAATATTGACTTAATTTCGACAATTATTTTTTCTCAATCGTATCTTTTAAAATTTGTATTTCTTCTTTCGGCTCTTTAATTCTTATATTTATTTTCTTATATTTCCATCCTTTTCTGTCCTTGACAGCAGAAATATCCATTTTACCTTTCCCTTTATTTCCTTTTAATCTTACTGATAGTTCAACTGAATTATTATTGTTTGAATAAACTGCATTTCCTTCTAAAATTGCTAATTTATCAATAGGTTCTATTTCTCCGATAACTTGGATAACTCTTTGATTGGTTTTTGCTTTTTCAATAGCTTTTTCATAAAGTGAGTTATCAGAATATGCTTGCGCAATATCCATGACATTTCCGTCCATACTTGAACTCAAAATTAATCCAAATAAGAACAAAAATATTAATAAGAAAGTAGGCAAAAACCATTTCCAATTTCTTTTCCACCAACTTTTTTCCACAATTAATTCATTATCCATGTTTTGAGTTTTAATTTTCTACTTTTAATTCTTTTTTCTGTAAAATTTTGGTTCAACTATCTGCTAACATCTCGCTATTACGGCGTGTTTGGGACTAAATTAAGCCCATTTTTCGGATTTGCCAAATCTTCCAAATACAAAACCAACTTTCCATTAAGACAATTGCCCAAATCCGTTGTAGTAGCTGTTGTACCTTGTGCTTTTCGAATTGTGATGTTATCTCGTTTAATTCGATTAGTTGTTCGTTGTATAATTTTATCAATGCTTTTATATTTTCTGTAATATAATGTTTCTCCATTTTCAACCCTTTTATTGAACTTAAACAAGCTGAAATAACATTTGCTAGAGGTTTTGTTTGCGGTTCTAATCTATAATGGCTTAAAATATTTAGAGCTGGTAGAAAAAAATGTTCATCTAAAATATAAGGATTGAAATTTCCATCTGCTAGATGCGGAATTATATGTTTAGCATATAAATCGGTTAATGGTTTGTACCTTTTGTCGTTAATTGGTTCTCCGCCAATTTCTTTTTCAAGAGATACACCATAATCACCAAATGCAATATTAAAGGCTTGCATATTCTTAGTAAATTCATTCGTGTATTTTGAAATGCCTAGTAAATAGCTGTCAAATTTTTCATTTACGGTTTTGTATAGATGCTCTAATATGCTAATATAACCATTCGTACGATTGGATATTTTTACTATTTTTTTAAAATCTAAGCCTTTATTATTCTGTTCAATGAATTTTATTAATTCACTTTTATCTAAAGATTTAAAAATATCACCACTAACGGATGAATATAAACCCAAATTTGGTGTTTCAAATTCGTTGTTGTCATTTTCTGTTTGAAATTTTTCAAGAGATTTTATTTGTTGCTCGAGAGGTTCTTTTAAACTTCTCAATTCTGCAATCCATCTTTCACCAGATTTTTTAATTTTCGTTTTATTTGAACGTTTTTCAAGAATTTCTTTTACCCAAATACCAAGAAGTAAAGTAAAAACAGGTAATAAATATTTTAGCCAATCAGTTTCTTCCTTTTGCTTAACTATTACAATTTTTGTTGTATTTTCTCTATTTGAAGGTATTGTTATTTCTTTCTTCTCGAAATTGAGAGTTGTTGTGTCAATTAGTTTAGTTTTATTATTGTCTTTTCTTTTAGAAGAAATTGTTTTCTTTTCTTGGCTTTTAGAAGTTTTATTTAACGTCGTTAAACTTTGACTAAAAGCAAAAATTGAAAGTAAAATAAAATAGGATGTTAGAATTCTCTTCATTTGTTTAGTATTAGGTACAACTTACATATATTCGCTACTTTATAACAACTATACATCCCTAAATGAATAAATTGTCGGTATTGATTGTCGGTTTTTAAACAAATATAGAAATATTGTTTATTACAAATCATGAAAAGAACTTTTTATCTGTTGAATACTTTTTGTACTTATGTTGATATAAATTTAGGTAGTTTTACCGAAAAAATTTAATTACAAAACTTCCAAATTATTGTCTAAATCCTAGCGGTCGAACTACGCGCGCTTGACCGAAAT
>NZ_JANLVD010000206.1:0-9875 GCF_031363805.1 Flavobacterium sp.
AACACACATTGGATATGAACTGGTAGATGCTGTAGATAATAAAAATTACAGTATGTCCTATGCTTTTACGAAAGGACCATTTTTTAATACTGGTGTAAAAGCACAGTACACTTCTGGGAAATTTTCTTTTATGGCTGGTGTAACTAATCCGACCGATTTTAAAACCGCTACAGAAGCAGGTACAAAGCAAAAAACTTTTATTGGTCAAGTTGGATATGTAGTAGATTCTGGCACACTTTTTCTTAATTTCACCTCTGGAAGTACAAATCCATCACCAGCATACAATGTTTCTCAAATTGATATCGTAGCCACTAGAAAAGTCAGCGATAAATTCGCTCTGGGTTTTAACGGTACTTACGCTATGATTAAAGATGATAATCTAAGTGCTAATGATGCAAATTGGTTTTCTGCAATAGGTTATTTAAGTTACGCTCTAAATGCTAAGGCTAGTTTAGCCTACAGACTGGAATATTTTGATGACAAAGATGGATTTGCTTTAGGTGTTAACGATAACAATGTAATTGCAAATACATTATCATTAAACTACAAAGAAGGTAATTTTACTTTCATCCCCGAAGTTAGATTTGATGCTGCTGGTAAAGATGTTTTCAAAAAATCAAACGGAAATGCTACAGGTTCTGCAGCTTCTATTTTATTGGCAACTACGTATTCTTTCTAATATAGTTAAAATTTAAAAATGCCATTGTAAATTTATTTTTACAATGGCATTTTTTTCTGATTTTAAAATTGAAAAATTATTTTTATTGAAAAATTTCATTAAAAAAATCTGACATAGCAATCCAGGATCTTTTTGCAGCTTTTTCATTGTATGCCATTCCTTTGCTATTGTCACTTCCAGCATCTTTATGGGTAAATCCATGAACAGAGTTGGCATAGTAAACCATTTGCCAATCAGCTTTAGCAGTCCGCATTTCATCTTGAAAAGCTTTTACATCTGCCTCAGGCACATACATATCGTCTGCACCTTGCAATATTAAGACTTTTGGATTAATTTTTTCTATAGTTCTTGAAGCATCTCTACCCAAACCTCCGTGGAAAGAAACAACTCCATTTACTTTTAAATTGGATCTGGCAGCTTCTACAGCGCCAGTTCCTCCAAAACAATAGCCTATGACTGCAATTTTTTCTGGATTGGCTCCAGCTTTTATCAATTGATCCAAAGCGAGTTGGATTCTTTTTTGATATTCAAGATAATTTTTTTTGAAATAACCTGACATTTCCCCAGCCTGTTTTTGACTAGTTGGTCTTTTATCTACACCATAAATATCTGCTACAAAGGTTATATAGCCCATTTTTGCAAGTTCAGCGGCATTTTCTTTGGCATTATTATCAATTCCCATCCAAGCTGGTAAAAGCAGAATTCCTGCTTTTCTGGAATTTATTTTTTTAGGATTGGATAGTAAACCTTCCAGTTTTTGACTTTCGTCTGAATAAGTTACTGTTTTCAATTGTGCGCTGGAAGCAAAAATTGTCATTAAAAACATTGACACGAATAAATTTTTCATAGCATTTTATATTTCTTATAAAATTAGGAATTATTACCCAATTAGAATGTGAAAGTAATCTTAATGAAATAAATTTTTACATCTTCAATAATTTATTGTTTGAAGATAAATTTTCCTTTTTCTTCGTCAAAAAAAATATTTTGATCTACAAATAATGTGTTAAAAATACCGTCTTTAATTAATTTACAAGGTTCATCTTGAATGCAATTATCAGTTGTCATTACTATCATTTCATCACTCAATTGAATAGCCAAATCGATATCATGTGTTGAAAAAAGTATACATTTTCCTGTTTCTTCGCTGAGTTTTTTTAATAATTTGAATACAGCAACTTTATGCAACAAATCCAAATGAGTAGTTGGTTCGTCAAGAATAATGAGTGGCGTATCTTGCGCCAATGCTCTTGCAATTAATACTTTTTGCAACTGACCATCACTTATTTGATAATGTCTTTTGGTTTGAAAAGATTTAATTCCTGTAAGTTGAATCACATTTTCAATCTTTGCAATGTCAAGCTCTGAAAGCTTCCCTATCCAATTGGTGTAAGGTTGTCTTCCTAAAGCAACCAATTCATAAACGGTTAAATTGCTTGGAGGCAATTTTTCTGTGAGCACCACACTTAAATTTTGAGCCAATGCTAATGATGAATAATTTTCAATATTTTTTTCATTCAAATACACTTCTCCAACAATTGGTTTTTGAATGCCAGTCAAAGTTCTTAATAATGTTGATTTTCCTATACCATTCCCTCCAACAAGAGTAATTAATTTACCTTCAATTAAGTTTAAATTTAAGCTGTTTGCAATAGTAATTGTTTCCTGTTTGGATTTGTAGCCAATAGATAAATTTGAAGTGGAAAGTATGGTTTTATTATTTTTCATAAATTTATTTTCTTAAAGGTTAATTAAGAAAAATGATTCTTCCTAACCAATAACCAAATGACTACTGGCGCACCTACAATTGATGTAATCGCATTTATGGGCAATATAATATCTGATCCAGGCAATTGTGAAACCATATCACAAAAAAGCATGACAATGGCTCCCAAAATTAAAGTTCCCCAAAATAGAACAGAATGACTACTGGTTTTAAAAATTATCTTTGCAATGTGTGGAACAGCCAAACCAACAAATGCAATTGGACCAGCAAAAGCAGTGATACTTCCAGCCAAAATACTCGTAGCAATAATGATTATGAATTTCGATTTTCGGAAATTGATTCCCATACTTTTGGCATAATTTTCACCTAATAATAAAGCATCAAGCGATTTAATGTTTGTAAAACTAAGAAATAAGCCAAAAATAACTGAAGTGAAAAGCAATAATATTTGATTCCAAGATAAATTTCCCAAACTTCCCATAGACCAAAATGTAAACTTTTGCAATTCTGCTGCTGAACTAAAATATGCTAAAACACTGACTATTGCACCACTAAAACTCCCAAACATTAATCCGACTATTAATATTGAAGTTGTATCTCTTAGTTTACTTGAGACTAACAAAACTAATAACAAGACCAAAAAACTACCTAGACAAGAAGCCAACATAATTCCGTAGGATGATAAAAAATATTCCGCAACAAAACTAGGCAAAAATCCAGCTCCTAAAATAACAAACGCAACACCCAAACTAGAACCAGAACTTAGTCCTAAAACGTAAGGACCAGCCAGTGGATTTCTGAACAAGGTTTGCATTAATAATCCAGAAATTGACAATCCCATGCCAACTAATATAGCTGTGATGGCTTTGGGCAATCTATAATTTAAAATAATATATTCCCAAGTTTCCTTTGAAGCTTGAGATCCTGTTAAACTTTTTAAAACTTCTTTAACTGGAATGGCTATCGAGCCAAAACTAATATTCAATACCAATAACAGCAACCATGACAAGAGTAGCATGCCAAAAAGAAAACTGTATTTTTGATGAAGTTTCAATTATTTTAATTTTTCAATGAAAGACATTTCATAATTTGGTAATAATTCTGGATGAACCATTTTTAAAATATCTTTCAGTACCAAATCTGGTCTATTTGGTGCCAATTCATAGAATAAATTTCCACCAGTTTTCCCTTTTTTATTGCCAAACGAATACACATTTTTAGTTTTAAAAGCTTTAAATTGGGTGTAGTGTTTATTGGTTTTCTCAATTTCATCTAGTGTTGAAAATTGCCCTTGAATCCAGAAATCAGCATTTTGCCCTTTTTCTAAAACGGTTTCAAATGAAAGCGACAGACTGCCAGTTCCTTTGGTGTCTTTCCACAAATAATTTGATTTTGCATCTTTTAAAAATACCGAACCCCAACTTTCGCCTTGTGGCATGTACCAAACATCTTGAAACATGGCACCTGATAAAACCGTAGGATTTGAGCTTGCTTTTTCAGCTAAAGTTAAAGTACTCTTATAATCCTTTACTATTTTTTCAAAAATTGATAAAGCCTTTTGTTCTTGACCATATAAAGCGCCAAAAAACTTAATCCATTCTGCTTTTCCAAGCGGAGATTGCTCGTTCCAATCGCCGTTTAAAACTACTTTTAAACCACTTTTTTGTAAATTATCTAGACTGGAATTATTGTTATCAATACCATAACCCACAATAATTGATGGAGCCAAATTGATAGCAACTTCAATATTTAAAGATTGGTTATTTCCTAATTCTTCAACATTTCCAGAATCAATTCTTGCCCTTACTTTTGGGGATGAAATATAATTGAGATTTGGAAATCCAATCAAAGTATTTTCTACACCCAACATTTCTAACGATGGAATGTGTGTTGTAGAAGTAACTACAATTGTTTTCACAGGAATTTGAATAATTGTGTTTTGCTTTAAACTATCAGGAATAATTCCGTTTTTTTCTTGAAGAATATAGCTATAATCTTTGTTGGCTTTTGGCCATGGATTTTTAACTTTTAAAACCGAAAAACCTGAGTATTTATATATTTCTAAGCCTTTTGCGTACTGAATTGAGTTTGAAATTTTAAATTTTGCAGCATTTGAAATTTCAGCATTTTTTTTACATCCAACAAAAGTTGTTAGAATAAAAAGAAAAAATATTTTTAGAAAACTTGGATTCATTATAATCATTTTGTAATTGTTGCAAATGTAAAACTATTAGGGTATAAAAATAAAATTTATTTTTTATTCAAACTTTAACCTATCTTTGCAACCGAATTGAGGTTTCTATCTTTTTATAAAAGAAGGAATTAAAAGGGAATCAGGTAACGATTTTAAATTTTAGCTTTTTAAATACAATCTAAAATTAAAATCTCAAATCCTGAGCTGTTCCCGCAACTGTAAGCTATTAAGCTTGTTGTTATCTACAAAACCACTGTTTTAAATGTAGATTTTAGAATTCAGAATTTTGATTTTTTTAAATCTCAAATCTAATATCTTAAATCTAATATAAAATGGGAAGGTAAACAACAAGACGCAAGCCAGGAGACCTGCCTAAATTCTTAATCAATATCGAATCCTCGGGAGATAGGATTCTGGAAATATGACTTTAAGAAATCTGGTTTTATTATTTTGTATGCTTTGTAGTCAATTTGTTTTGGCGCAAGATACTATTGTAAATAAATTACAAGAAGTTATTGTGTCTGATATTTACCTGAAAAAATATTCCTCTTCTCAAAACTTAATTATACTTTCTGATTCTATTATAAATCAAAATAAACCTTCACTTACTTCTTTATTGAATTATAATTCTACTATTTATTTTAAAGAAAACGGATTGGGAATGGTTTCTTCGCCTTCTTTTCGAGGAACCACTGCACAGCAAACCGCTGTAATTTGGAACGGAATAAACATCAATTCTCAATTGAATGGTCAAACCGATTTCAATACAATTTCAACAAGAAATTTTGATAATATTGTTGTTCGTGCTGGTGGCGGAAGCCCAATTTACGGAAGTAGTGCTATTGGCGGAAGTATTCATTTGAATAACGATTTGGTTTTTAACAATGATATTTTAAATGAATTGCAACTTGATTATGGAAGTTTCAACACACTCGGAATTCATTTTAATTCCAAAATAAGTACCAATAATATAGTTGCCCAAGTTGGTTTTTCAAGAAATAGTTCCAGTAATGATTATGATTATGTTGGCGTTTTTGATTGGGAAGGAAACCAAAGAAAAAATTTGAATGGTGAATACAACAACAATAACTGGACAGCGAATTTTGCGTACAAGATAAATTCCAATAATAAATTAAAATTTTACAGTCAAACTTCTAGCGTATTTAGGAATTTCTCTTTGATTTATGAGTCTGATACCAAAACCAAATATGTAGATGAATCGAGTCGGAATTTATTGGAATTTGATGGCAAATACAATCGATTTACAGTCAATATTAAAAATGCTTTTACTTACGAAAACTATCAATATTATGGAAATATTCTAAATGATAATTTTAGTTCTGGAAAAGTAGAAAGTCTCATTTCTAAAGTCGATTTTGGATATAAAATTTCGAAATCAATACATTTAAATACTGTTTTAGATTATAATCATTCAAAAGGTTTTGGTACAAGTATCGACAATAAAATAAGAGAAATTGGTTCAGGTTCTCTATTATTGACTCGTAAATTAGACAATTGGCAAACTGAATTAGTCATTAGGAAAGAAACTACTTCCGCTTACCAATCGCCAATTTTATTTTCTTTAGGAAATGCTTATCGATTCAATTCCTTTTATGAATTAAAACTCAATATTTCTAAAAATTTTAGAATTCCAACTTACAACGATTTGTATTACAGTGGAGGTGGCGGTTTCGGCAATCCAAATTTAAAACCTGAATCTTCGTACCAAGCCGAAATTGGAAATGTTTTCAGTTATAAAAAAATTACTTTTTCGCAAACTGCCTATTTTATTAAAATTGAAGATTTCATTAGTTGGAAACCAGCAACGAATGGGAATTGGTCGCCAGTGAACTTAAAAAAAATAAATACCTATGGTTTGGAAAGTATTTTAAATTGGAAATATAATTTTTATAAACATTATTTCAATATCAATGCAACTTATGCGTACACTATTTCGAAGGATCTAGAAACGAACAAACAGTTGTATTATGTACCGTTTCATAAAATGACTGGTTCATTTGG
This sequence comes from Flavobacterium sp., assembly GCF_031363805.1. Classification (GTDB taxonomy): domain Bacteria; phylum Bacteroidota; class Bacteroidia; order Flavobacteriales; family Flavobacteriaceae; genus Flavobacterium. Next base: position 6,622 of record NZ_JANLVD010000206.1, read on the forward strand.
GTATGGTTTCGCCAAAGCATATGTAAACTATCAATTTGTATATAACGGATTTGTGTATACACTACTGGATAATAATCCAAAACAAATTGTCAAAGCCTATAAAATATCCAATATTGGTATTGATTACAACATTTTAAAATCGCTAAAAGTGGGTTTTCAAATAGCCAACATTTTAAATCAAAAATACCAAAGTGTCGAAGGCAGGTTTATGCCCGGCAGAAATTTTAATATATTAACAAACTTCAAATTTTAATTAAATGAAAATTAGCAAATTATTTTTAACAGCTTTATTAAGCTTTCCATTGTTTTTCTCCTGTACAAACGATGATGATGTTCCAGTTGCACCAGTACCTGGCGCTTATGAAAACGGTTTTTTTGTAATTAATGAAGGATCCGGAGCAAAAGGAACTGTTGGTTTTATAAGTAATGATTTAAACACTGTGCAACAGGATGTTTATGGCGATGTAAATTCAAACGATGCTTTGGGAGGCTATATTCAATCGATGTTTTTTGATGGCGAAAAGGCTTATATTATTTCTGGTAGCTCAAACAGAATTACTATTGTTGATAGAAAAACTTTCAAATTAATAGGCAAAATTACAACTGGCTTGGTAAATCCAAGATATGGTGTGGTTGTAAATGGAAAAGCTTACATTACCAATGCGAATTCATACGACAGTCCAACAAATGCTACTGACGATTTTGTTGCCGTAATTAATTTATCAAATAATACTTTAGAAACTTCCATTCCGCTGAATACAACTGCAGATAAAATAATTAATGACAGTGGAAAACTGTATATTATAGAATCTTACAATAATTCCAATGTGTTGGTTGTTAATACTACTACAAAAACATTGGAAACGCCAATTAATATTGGAGATAGTGCGAACTCTATGGAAATAAGCAATGGTTTTTTATATGTAGTAAGAAATCCATTTGGTGTAAATAGCGAATTGGTTAAAATTAAATTATCTGACAAAACTTTTACAACTTTGCCTTTTTCTTTAGAAAATGTGAAAAATTTAGATATTTACGAAAATAAAATTTATTACACTTCTGGCAAGTCCGTCTATTCTATGGATATTGCTACAACTACTCCATCCACAACACCTATTTTGACTTACACTTCGACTTCTACTTATGGAGAAATGTATGGATTTTCAGTAAATAAAAATAGAATTTTCGTAGCGGATTCTCCTGCTTTTGATGTGAATGGAAAAGTATATATTTATTCACTTACCGGTACTTTACAAAAATCAATTGATGTTGGTGTAGGACCAAATAGTTTTTATTTCAATTAACAATAAAAATGGCTTTCGATACCGAAAGCCATTTTTTTTATTTCAAGATTTTCGCTAAACCTTCTGGGTAATTATCTAAATACATTTCAGAATCTAAATCTCGAACAGAGTTGTCAAAAATTTCATTATAAATTTTATAGTTTTGAGTTTGATTGCCAATTCTTAATGTAGCCAAATTTAAAGCTTTGGCAAGTAACGGTTCTGAAACATCTCCAAGTTGACCTAAATTACCATAATTTTCAGGCAATATATTTGAAATGTCAGGATCAATTCCAGTTGCGTAGTCACCAAAACCAATTTTGTTTACAGTTTTTAAAACAATGGGTTGCATGGCATAAGTATGGTTTGGATTGGCACCTTTTTTTGAAAAATTTGGAGAATCATACATTGTTATGGAACCCACATTTTTTCCAGTTGTTTTTACACCAATTTGAACTACATTAATATATGGTTTCAAACAATTCATAACCAATTCGCTAGCGGAGGCAGTTCTAGAAGTAGTCAAAATATAAACCTTGGTCATACCAATTGAATTTAAAGCGGCTCCATTTTTTAATGTATTTAAAAATAAATTTTGCAATTGATTGGCAGAAAATTGTGGCTGAATTTTAGTATTCCACTGTTGCTCAGAAAAAACCTGTCCAGCAAATTGTCCAGTTATCATACTACCTAATCTTGTAGCAGTATCAATTGATCCACCAGAATTGTATCGCAAATCCAATACAAAATCGGTAACACCTTCTCCTTTAAAATAGGCAAAAGCATTATTTAATTCTGTTTCATAATTGCTGTAAAATCCGTTGTAAATCAAATAACCCACTTTTTTTGCTCCAACAGTATAAACGTTTTTATAAAACACTGGATTTTCGCTGTAATCGGTTTTGGTAAAAGTAATTGATTGTCCATTTGGGGTGATATTGCCATTATCATAATCGGCTAAATTTATTGTATAAGTATCATTATTTAAAGGCTGACTGAAATTATTTTGCTTGGTTGTTCTGTCCTGAGTCATCGCAACGCCATTAATTCCATAAAAAATAGTACCTCTTTGAATAGGTTTTGAGGAAGCATCGCTATTGGGCATTACATATTTAATAAATCCAAAAACTTCATTTGTTGTTGTATTTTTATAAGTAAAACCAATTTCTAAGCCATTGCTTTTTGAATTGCCACTCAAAATTTGTTCTAATTCAACATAATTTGAAAAAATGACACTGTATTTATCTATATTTTTTCTATTATAAATTAAGCTTTCAAACAAATTCTCTGGACTACCTTTTGTACTTAAAAAATCGTCAAGATTTTTTTGAGTAGAAAATTTATCATCAGACAAATCTGGAACCTGAGCTTGGTATAAATAATATAAATTCAAACCTTTCCATATAAAATTCTGAATTGGTGATTGAATTTCATCATCATAATCTGTACAACTAGCTATAGCTGTCAATGTTAAAATGAAGAGTATCGAAGCCTTAATAATGTTTCTCATTATTTTAAATTTATTTAGAAAGTAAAAATAGTAATAAATATTTTAAATATCTTGTAACAAAAAATAAAGTTAGTCGTCTTCAATATATAACCAACCAAAATGAACCAAGTAGAATTTATAAATAGCGTAAAACCTTTTAAAGACAAATTGTTCAGGTTGGCCAAACGCTTACTAATAAGCACTGAAGAAGCTGAAGATGCAACGCAAGATGTTCTTATAAAACTATGGAATAAAAACGATACTTTAAACCAATTTGGAAGTATGGAAGCTTATGCAATGACCATTACAAAAAATTATTGTCTGGATGTTTTAAAATCAAAAAGAACATCAAATTTGAGAATTGAACATCAGAATTATGTTGAAAACGGATCCAGTTTGCAACAAAAAATTGAAGATGAAAATTCAATAGGTTGGATTGAAAAAATAATTGAAACTTTGCCAGAACAGCAAAAATTAATTAT
>NZ_JANLVD010000217.1:0-6949 GCF_031363805.1 Flavobacterium sp.
TTCAACCAAATCAGTTTTTATTCTAGGCACAACCACTTCGGTTTCAGGATCGCCCATTCGGACATTGTATTCTATGACAATCGGTTCTCCTTTCACGTTAATTAAACCAATAAAAACAAACCCTTTGTATTCTATTCCATCTTTTTGAAAACCTTCAATAGTAGGTTTTACAATTCGAGTTTCTATTTTTTCTAATAAGACAGCATCTGCAAAAGGTACTGGAGAAACAGCTCCCATTCCGCCAGTATTAAGTCCTGTGTCGCCATCGCCAATTCGTTTATAATCTTTGGCAGTGGGCAATATTTTATAGTTTTTTCCATCGGTTAAAACAAAACAGCTTAATTCAATACCATCCAAAAATTCTTCTATGACTACTTTTGAGCTGGCTTGACCAAATTTTTGGTTGACCAACATGTTGTGAAGTTCTACTTTGGCTTCGTCTAAATCTTTAATGATTAAAACTCCTTTTCCAGCGGCCAGTCCGTCTGCTTTTAATACATACGGCGGTTCCAAACTTTCTAGGAATGCACAACCTTTTTCTACAGTTTCTGCCGTAAAACTATCATATCCGGCAGTTGGAATATTGTGTTTTACCAAAAATTGTTTGGCAAATTCTTTACTACCTTCCAGTTGTGCGCCATTTTTTGATGGACCAATAACAGGAATATTTTTAAGTTGAGAATCATTTCTGAAAAAATCGTAGATACCGTGAACCAGTGGGTCTTCTGGACCAACCACAACCATTTCAACATTTTCTTGAATGACAAATGTTTTTATGGCTTCAAAATCCAGAATATTCAGATTTACATTTTTAGCAATGGTTTCTGTTCCAGCATTTCCTGGAGCCACAAAAAGATGCGTGCATTTTGAGCTTTGAAGCATTTTCCAAGCTAGTGCATGTTCGCGTCCGCCAGATCCTAAAAGTAAAATTGTCATGATGTAGTTGTTTGATAATGCAAAAATAGTTTGTTTTATATTGAAATAATAATTTTATTTTAGCTACTTTTGACGTTAGTAACGCAAGAGGTATGATTGTTTCATTTGGCTCAAAAGATTCGGAAAAAATTTGGAATGGAATTGTGGTAAAAAAACCATCAATACAAATTCAACAAATTGCAAGAAGGAAATTAAGAATGCTCAATAATTCACAAGATTTAAATGATTTAAATGATTTAAGAATTCCACCTTCTAATAGATTAGAAAAACTGAGTGGGAATTTAAAGGAATTTTACAGTATTAGAATAAACAACCAGTGGCGGATTATTTTTACTTGGGAAAACGGAAATGGTAGCGAAGTACAAATTATGGATTATCATTAAAAAAGTAAATAATGGAAAAATTAAAAAACATCCATCCAGGAGAAATATTACTACAAGAATTTTTAATTCCTTTAGAAATTACATCGTATCGATTATCTAAAGAGTTAAAAATCCCACAAACAAGAATTTCAGAAATTGTGAAAGGGAAAAGGCGAATAACAGCCGATACTGCTTTGCGATTGAGTTTATATTTTGGAAATTCGGCGAAATTTTGGTTGGGACTTCAAGACGATTTTGATATTGAAGAAGAAATGGAATATAAAAACACAGAATTTCAAACTATTAAAAAGTTTGATTTTCAAAAAGTTGCTTAAATGTTCAAACTATTCAACTTAACACTCCAATTAAATCGTTTTCCAATAAAGAATGCGCAAGTTGAATTTAATAAAATAATTAGTTTATCAGAAAAAGAACACCAATTATTTATTGAAAATAAAAAAGAAGAAATAGTCTGTTTTCACCTTCAAAATAATACTTTTTATCAAGAATTGGTTGGTTCAACAATTTATAGAAACTGGGAAGATTTACCAGTTTTGACCAAAAAAAATCTTCAAAAACCTTTACAACAAAGGCTTTCAGCTCGTTTTCTTATAAACAAAGTTTTTGTAAACAAAACTTCAGGTTCTAGTGGCGATCCATTTATTTTTGCTAAAGATAAATATGCACATGCCATGACTTGGGCTTCCATAATTTACAGGTTTGGTTGGTATGGTATTGATTTTAATTCATCATATCAAGCCAGATTTTATGGCATTCCGTTAGATTTTATTGGCAATGCAAAAGAACGATTGAAAGATTTTTTGAGCAATCGTTACAGATTCACCATTTTTGATTTGTCTGATGAATTTTTAGAAAAATTTTTGCAGAAATTTCGAAATAAAAAATTCGATTATATTAACGGTTACACTTCATCGATTGTTTTATTTGCCAAATTTTTGCAATCAAAAAATATCGTTTTAGCTACCATTTGTCCTACATTAAAAGTATGTATGGTTACCTCTGAAATGCTTTTTGAAGATGATAAAATACTGTTGGAAAAACAATTTGGAATTCCCATAGTCAATGAATATGGTGCTTCCGAACTGGATTTGATTGCTTTTCAAAACACAAATGGCGAGTGGCAAGTCAATTCAGAAACCCTTTTTGTAGAGATTCTAGATGATGATGATAAGGTTTTGCCTTATGGTAAAGAAGGTCGCATTGTAATTACTTCACTCTTCAATAAAGCACATCCGTTTATTCGATACGATATTGGTGATATTGGGATTTTGGACGAAAAAAGCACACTAAAAAAACCTATTTTAAAACAATTAATTGGTCGAACCAATGATGTGGCTATTTTACCCAGTGGAAAAAAATCACCAGGATTGACTTTTTACTACGTAACCAAAAGTATTATTGAAGACGATGGAAACGTCAAGGAATTTATTATTATTCAAACCAAAACAGATACTTTTGAGATTGATTATGTTTCTGAATTGGAATTAACTTCATTACAAATTAAAAAAATTGAAGACGCCATTTCTTTGTATTTAGAACCCAATTTAAAGTTTAATTTTACTAGAAAATTATTTTTGGAAAGAAGCAATCGTGGGAAGTTGAAGCAATTTAAATCGATGTTATAACTTTTTTGTGAATCTTGGTTTTATCAATAATTGTGCAAACAGAAATCCTACCATACAGAATAAAGAAATTATTTTGTTGTATTTATGAAACTCTCTGTATACAGCATAATTGTGATGTAGTAAACTTTTTTTAGATGCCGAAATTGAGTTTTCTCTTACTCTATATCTTGCCAAATTTTCGGTGATAGGTTCAGCTAATTTAATTTGTTTTAAAATGGTTAGCCATACTATCCAATCTTGTCTTTTTCTAACCGAGGAAATAGCAATTTTCCCAAAATATTGGGTGTCGTAAATTCCAGTTAAGTTACCTACAAAATTACAGAAGAACAATTGTCTATATGTTAATTTTAATGGCGCTTGAATCTGTTTATTTAGTACATCTCCTTTTTCTGTTATACAATCGTAAAATGAAAAGCTAAATGGTACTTTTTTATTTTGCATCCAATCCAATTGTTTTTTAAGTTTGTCTGGATGCCATAAGTCATCAGAATCTAAAAAAGCAATATATCTTCCAAAGGCATTTTTTAAAGCAGTATTTCTTGCCACGCCAGTACCAGTGTTTTTATTCAATTTAATTAAATGTATTCTAACATCTTCCTCCATAAAATTGTGAATAATCTCGACTGTTTTATCTTGCGAAAAATCGTCTACAATAATCATTTCCCAATTAGAGTATGTTTGATTTTGAACTGATTTAATAGTGTCTGAAATAAATTTTTCAGAATTATAACATGGCGTTATTATAGAAACTAGTTCATTCATTTAATAAGCTTTTTCTTGACCTTTAAAAATATTAATAACCGTTTGAAAAATTATTTTTAAATCGAGCAAAAGCGTCCAATTTTCAATATAAAACAAATCAAATTTTATTCTATCGACCATTTGATCATCGGTTTCTATTTCACCGCGAAATCCTTTTACTTGTGCCAATCCCGTAATCCCAGGTTTTATGTGCAAACGAAAATTGTATTTTTTTATCTTATGTTGGTATTCATTGTTGTGCAACCATAAATGTGGTCTTGGCCCAACTGTCGACATATCGCCGGCTAAAACATTAAAAAACTGTGGTAATTCGTCAAGACTTGTTTTTCTTAAAAAAGAACCAACTTTGGTTATTCTAACATCATTTTTTATAACCGATTTTTCGGTGGTTTCGTTAATATGCATGGAGCGAAACTTTAAGCAAAAAAATTCTTTTTCATCCAATCCAGGTCTTCCTTGTTTGAAAAAGACACTACCATTTGATTCAACTTTTATGAAAATAGCAATAATAGGAAACAGCCAAGAAAAAATGAAAATTATAATGAAAAGTGAAAACAAAATATCAAATAGTCTTTTAATAAATTTTAATAAAGGTTCGTTTAATGGTGTTCGTTTAAGCGATAGAATAGGGAAAAACTCATAATAATCTATTTTTAAGTTTTTGGAATAAATTTGATTTGATTCTGGAATAAACTTGATGGTTTTTTTGTAGTAATCTGCAAATTCAACTAAATCTTTCAATTGTTCGCTTGATAGTTCTTCAATTGCGCAATAAATATCGTCGATTTTATTTTCTAAAACAAATTGTTGAATTTCTGAAACGGTTCCATTTACTTCGTTATTTATTATTTTATCAGAAAAAAAGCCTTTAAAATGATAGCCATAATCCAGCCTTGTTTGAAATAAATTTTGAAGGTTTTTGGCACTTTCTGTGTATCCAATTATAATTGCATTTCTATAATTTCCACCTAAAACTATTCTATATTTTTTTAAATAATAAAATAAAAATGACTTAAAAATCGCAATTAATACAAATGATGTGATTAAGAAATATATAAATCGCCATAAACTATCAATAATATCTTTGGTTACCGTAAAATAAGCCATTACCAATAAAGAAAAGACAAAAAATTGCTTGAACAACAGACCCATTATTTCTACTGGTTTTGTAAACCGATAAACTTCATAAAAACCTATGAAATAAGCCAATCCCAGCCAAACGATTACTTGATAAATCATGAAATAAGGTTGCGGAATCGAAAAGTTTTTCATAAAAAAACTCGCCAAAATCATAAGCAAAACACAATCGATAGTGATGCTCATGGGTCGAATGTATTTTGAATACCTTCCTTTTGTCATTTTTTAGTGAATATAACCCGAAAAATCTTTGTGTTCTTCTTTTAACAATTCCTCTTTGGGAAGTGATTTGAAATAGTCATAGGTAATTTTCATACCTTCAGAGCGAGATACTTTGGCTTCCCAACCTAATAATTCTTTGGCTTTTGTAATGTCAGGCTGTCGTTGCAGAGGATCATTTTCTGGCAAATCATGGTATACAATTTTCTGATTGGTTCCTGTAAGTTTTATAATTTCTTCAGCAAAATCTTTAATGGTTATTTCGTCTGGATTACCAATATTTACTGGAAATACGTAGTCTGAATGTAATAATCTAAAAATGCCTTCTACTTGATCATCAACATAACAAAATGAACGTGTTTGGAGTCCATTTCCAAAGATGGTCAAATCTTCGCCACGCAAAGCTTGTCCTATAAAAGCTGGAATAACACGACCATCGTTCAATCGCATTCTTGGTCCATAAGTATTAAAAATACGAACAATTCTTGTTTCCAATCCGTGGAAACGGTGATACGCCATCGTAATAGACTCTTGAAAACGCTTGGCTTCATCATAAACGCCACGTGGTCCTATCGTATTTACATTTCCAAAATATTCTTCGGTTTGAGGATGTACCAAAGGATCTCCGTACACTTCTGAAGTTGAAGCTATCAAAATTCTAGCTTTTTTAACTCTTGCCAATCCTAACAAATTGTGTGTTCCAAGCGATCCAACTTTCAAAGTTTGAATAGGTATTTTTAAATAATCTATTGGGCTTGCTGGCGATGCAAAATGTAAAATATAATCTAAGTCGCCCGCAACATGTACAAATTTTGAAATATCATGATTGTAAAACTCAAAATTTTGGAGTTTGAATAAATGCTCTATGTTTTTTAAATCGCCAGTAATCAAATTATCCATTCCAATGACATGATAACCTTCTTTGATAAAACGATCGCACAAATGAGAACCCAAAAAACCTGCTGCTCCAGTTATTAATATTATTTTCATTGGTTGTATGGTTGCAAAGCTTCCTGCCAGCTTTTAATTTCTATATTGAATGTATTCTTAATTTTTGATTTGTCTAAAACACTATATTTTGGTCTTTTTGCAGGTGTTGGAAAAGCTTCCGTTGGAATAGGATTTACTTCAATAGAAATATTATTTATTTTGAATATTGCTGCGGCAAAATCGTACCAACTTGCATTTCCTTCATTGCTGAAGTTGTAAATACCAAATTCTGGTTGGAAGTTGGCACTTCGACTGCGGTCAGTGTGACAAACGATGTTCATAATCGCTTTGGCTAAATCAACTGCGTTAGTTGGTGAACCTATTTGGTCAGATACAATATTCAAACTATCTCTTTCGGATGCCAATCGCAACATGGTTTTCATGAAATTATTTCCAAATTGAGAATAAACCCATGAAGTTCTAATGATGAAATAGTCGCTCATATTGTGCATAATTTCCAATTCACCTTTTAATTTTGTAGCACCATAAACACCTAACGGATTCGTTGTATCAGTTTCTAAATAAGGTTTGGCTGACGTTCCGTCGAAAACAAAATCAGTAGAAATGTGAATCAGTTTTACCTTATTGTTTTTACAGGCAATCGCTAAATATTTTGATCCTAAAACATTAATGGCGTGGGCTTTTTCAGTTTCTGTTTCTGCTTTGTCTACTGCTGTGTAGGCGGCTGTATTAATGCAAAAATCAATTTTAGTCTTCTTAAAAAACAGATTTACTTGTTCTTGATTTGTAATATCAAATTCTTGTGATGATGCAAAAATAAATTCACAATCGTTGTAATCTTTTGCAATGTATTGCAATGATTGTCCCAATTGACCTGATGCACCAGTAACTAAAACTACCATACTTTTTTAGCATTTTGAAGCGTTGGTAAAATAA
>NZ_JANLVD010000218.1:0-5035 GCF_031363805.1 Flavobacterium sp.
GAATTAGGACTTAATGTTTACGATTATGATAACAGAGTTTATGACCAAGCCATTGGAAGATTTTGGCAGATGGATCCATTAGCCGAACAAGGTCGCAGATGGTCACCCTATAATTATTGTTTTGATAATCCTATTTACTTCCAAGATCCTGACGGAATGTGGCCAGATAATCCCTTTAAAGGTTTATTCACTGCCGTAAAGCAAACAATCAAAAGTGACTATGCAGCTGCTAAAAATGCAGTTAACAGAACGGTTTCAGAAGTTAAGAAAAATGTTTCCGAAGCTTTTAGAATTAAAGATGGGAATTCTATATGGAATAGCGGAGAAACAGGAAGAAAAGATGGAAATTCTAGTGGTTTAAAAGGAACCACAAAGACGACCACAGAATCTGACAATATTGCAAAAATGGGCAATGGTTCAGGGCAAGCAACAAAAATCATATCAAAAGCAGATACAGTTTTGGAAAAAGTAGTTAAAGCAGTAGAGCATTTAGATGACTTTTTAGACTTAGTTGATGGTCGTGAAGGAGATATAATTACAGCTTCTAAAAACATAGCTAAAGAAAATAGCGCTCAATCAGAAACAACAACTATGAAGACAGAAAGTTACGCTACAAGTGAACCAGTTGGAGGTGGAAGTTCTGCAAATGCTCAAGTTCATAGACAAGAAAAAGACACTACTGTAAATAAAATAGATGTAGCTAAAGTTAGGCAGACAAATATCGATAGAGCTCAAAAGGCAAAAGAAAAAGCAGAAGAATTAAATCGTAGGTAATAATCAAATGATAAATAAACAATTAAAATCAATTTATTCAGTATTCACATGTCTTTTATTTTTGTTTTATATTTCATGTAAAGAGAAAGAAACTAAGACTAAAATTAAAGGGAAACACTATACTTCTTATTCAGATAATAAAGTAGCATATGATTTACACTTTCCTGATACTGTACATATCAATCAAAAATACAATGGAAAAATAGTTTACAAAGGGATTCTAGATTCTATAACAACAACTTTTGGAGATAAGAAAAAAGACCGTTATATACTTTATATGATGACAACAACAGATAGAGTTGATTATGATTTTAAGCACTTAAAAAAGATTGCAAAAGATACTTTTGGAGCAACTAATTATAGAACAATTCCTTTTTATGATGTTAAGTTTAATAAATTAGGTGTACATTATATTGATGGTTACATTAATGATAATGTTTTATTAGATATATTGACTAAAGATAATATATCAACTGATAAGGTTAGATATATAGAGAATGAAGTTCGAGCTACTCACAAAGTAGTTGTAATAGAATAAAATTAAACCACTCGAGAGAGTGGTTTGTTGTTTTATCTAACAGGATATTTTCCAGGATCTTGTGAAGTATTAAAAATAGCATTCAAAAACACCGTTTTACTAGGTTCGTCTACAATAAAAAAGGCGATATACGGGAATTTCTTAAAAGGTAAAAAGCGATATTTATTATCGTGAAACTGGTAAAAAGGGTTTATTTGTAAAGCTTTATACGTTTGTTTATAATCTTTTAAGAAATTTAAGGCTACTTTTTTATCAGAAAGTTCAATATAATATTCAACAGCATCTTCAATGTTTTTGGAAGCAATAGGCGATACAATAATCTTATAACTCATACTTATTTTTTAAGTTATCATAAAGTTGCTCGGCATCAATATAAGTGCTCTTATCGGAGTTGAGTTGGCTGTCTAAAATTTGTTGTTGGGTTGCAGATAAGTTATAAGGCTTAGCATTTGTGGTAGGTTCTACTAGCGCATCAACATAACCAATAACGCGCTCTAACACACTTTGCGGAGCATTTTTAAGTTTTCTAGTTAGTAAATCAATAGATATCGTTTCCATTTTTCAATATTTTTTATAGTGCTAGTTGTTGAATTTTCTTTTTGGTAATAAAAGCATCAATCAAAATTTTAACTACGGATTTATCGTTTTCCTGCATCTTTTCGATTGCTTTGAATTGGTTGAGTAGTTCTTTATCGGTTAGCGAACTATCGGCTAAATCGTCAGAGCTTCCACTCATTAAAAAATCAGAAGACACTCCAAGTGCATTAGATACTTTTGCCATAATGTCGGCAGAAGGTGTTGCTCCTTTTTCTTCATATCTACCTATTTGCGAATAATGAACTCCAACAAGTGTTGCTAAATCACCTTTAGAAAGTCCTTTTTCAGTACGTAATTGCTTTAATCTTTGATGAAAATCCATTTGTGTATATTATTTATTAACACTACAAATATACTAATTACGCACTAAATTAAGTCTTTTTACTTGCGATTGTTCATAAATAGAATTATTAACGCTTGTTTATATTTGCGTAATTGTGTTATTTTATGCGTTAACGCAAATAAATATTTTATCAACAATGGAAATAGCTGACATAAAACGAAACCCCGATAGCGCGGATTTGCAATTCGTGCCCACAAAGAGAAGAAAATAAATACTAAAAAGCACAGTTCTATATTGTGTTTTTTTAGTTTTGTAAAAACGCAAATTATGTCAACAAAATATAAAGCAACAACAGAGGAAGCATTTTTTATTACAATAATGGATAGATATTTTTACAAGGCTCAACCAGAAAAACAATATCATAAGCGCATTGCAATATTGCCAAAAGCATAAGGGACTAGAAATATATGCTTATTGTATTATGTCGAGTCACATTCATTTACTTTGCAAAGGAACAGAACGTTTTATTTTATCGGATGTTATACGAGATTTTAAAAAATTTACTTCCAAAAAAATTATTCAAACTATAGTAGAAGAGCCAGAAAGTAGGTGAGAATGGCTTTTGGAGTATTTTTAAAGAGCTTTTCAACATTTAAAACGAGATCAGCAATATAAGGTGTGGCAAGAGGCTATCATGCAGAAATTGTGGAAAGTAATTGGTTTATACAACAAAAAGTGAATTATATTCATAATAATCCAGTTAAAGATAAAATTGTTTGTTTTCCTGAAGATTATTATTTTAGCTCTGCTTGAAATTATGCAAGTTTAGATAATGATTTGGAAGTTGTTTTGTTGGATTTATTCTGAAATGAAATTTTGTGGGCACGGATTGCAAATCCGCGCTATTGAGTATATAATCCGTGCTATCGTATGTATAAATTCTATAAACTACCACCATGCCCCAGTTTGCAGCGGCAGCCCCGAAATTTTAAAAGCTATTTTTTCTTGGCATGGCAAAGCGACCAAAGGAAGCTCTTGCAATGGCAGTAGAAAAAAAGCTTTTGAAATGAGGGCTAGAGCGAAAAGCTGGATAAGGCACAAAAAAATAGTTGTAAGTTTAAATTTTTTCCTGCAAAACTTTAATTTCATCTCTAAATTTCGCCGCCTGCATAAAGTCCAAATCTTTGGCGGCTTTTTCCATGGCTTTTCGTTTTTCACGAATGCGTTTTTCGATTTCAGGCTTGCTTAAGTATTCAGCTTCGGGCTCTGCTGCCATACTTCTTGAAGTGTTACCCAGTTCATAATCTATTAATGGAATTTTTGTAAAAGCACTTTCAATTTTTTTATTTAGTGCCATAGGAACCAAGTTATTTTCGGTATTGAAATTTATTTGCTTGGTTCTACGATAAGTGGTTTCATCGATGGTTTTTTGCATACTTACGGTGATTTTGTCGGCATACATAATGGCTTTTCCATTTAAATTTCTTGCCGCTCGACCTATAGTTTGGGTGAGTGATCTTGTATTTCTTAAAAAACCTTCTTTATCTGCATCCAAAATAGCTACCAATGAAACTTCGGGCAAATCCAGACCTTCACGAAGTAAATTAACACCGATTAAAACGTCAAAAATACCTTTTCGTAAATCTTGCATAATTTCTATTCGTTCCAAAGTATCTACTTCCGAATGAATATATCTGCAACGAATATTTAATTTTGTTAAATACTTGGCTAATTCTTCTGCCATTCTTTTGGTTAGAGTAGTCACCAAAACCCGTTCATCAATTTCTGCTCGAAGCTGAATTTCTTCAATTAGATCATCAATTTGATTTAAACTTGGACGTACTTCAATAACTGGATCCAATAATCCAGTTGGACGAATTACTTGCTCCACAACAACGCCTTCTGTTTTTTGTAATTCATAATCTGCGGGTGTTGCCGATACATAAATGACTTGGTTTTGCATCGATTCGAATTCTTCAAATTTCAAAGGACGATTGTCCATTGCTGCTGGCAATCGAAAACCATATTCGACCAAATTTTCTTTTCTGCTTCTATCGCCACCAAACATAGCATGAATTTGAGAAACAGTTACGTGACTTTCATCAATAATCATTAAATAATCTTTTGGGAAATAATCTAGCAAACAATAAGGTCTTGTTCCAGGCAATCTTCCATCCAGATAACGAGAATAATTTTCGATTCCTGAGCAATAACCCAATTCACGAATCATTTCTAAATCAAAATTGGTTCGTTCTTCCAGTCGTTTTGCTTCCAAATTTTTACCAATTTCATTAAAATAGGTAACTTGTTTTACCAAATCTTGCTGAATTTCCCAAATGGCATTTTGCAATGTTTCTGGCGAAGTCACAAACATATTGGCTGGGTAGATAGTCAATTTTTGAAATTTTTCAACCACTTTGGAAGTTTTAAGATCGAAACTTTCTATTTCTTCAATTTCATCTCCAAAAAAGTGAAAACGATAACCATCATCTGCATAACTTGGATAAACTTCTACTGTATCACCTTTTATTCTAAAACTTCCAGGATTAAAATCGGCTTCCGTTCTTGAATACAAACTTTGAACCAACGAATGTAAAAATTTGGTACGAGATATTTGTTGTCCAGCTTTCACTGGAATAACATTATCCTGAAATTCTTTTGGATTACCAATACCATAAATACAGGAAACTGATGCAATAACAATAACATCTCTTCTTCCAGAAAGCAACGAAGAAACGGTAGACATTCGCATTTATGCCAGTTTCTGGTGTTTTCATAGAAAAAGATTTATCTATCAATGAAGAACTAGAAAAAATGCGAATGTCTACCGTTTCTTCGTTGCT
>NZ_JANLVD010000247.1:0-9936 GCF_031363805.1 Flavobacterium sp.
TATATTAAAAAGTATAACTAATATTTAGAGAATATCCTGTGCCTCTTTTAAATTCTCTTACAGTTAAGTCTTTCTCAATAATATTGATTTTACTTTCGTTTCCTAAAACTTTTCTGAATGAAGGATTTAAAATATTGTCAACTGCCATTTTTAAATCTATGTTTTTTGAAATTCTGCTTGACCAAACAAAATCTAATTTACTAAACGGCTTCTCATAGACATGATCCAATCCAGCTGTTCCTACAGCAAAAATTCTTTCTCCAGCAACACCATAAACCAGTGACATAGAATTTTTCATCTCTTCATTAAACTGAAAATCATATTTTAAGTCAGAGTTTATTAACCAGTTTGAAGCACCTTGAAGAGGTCTTTTGTTACTATTTTCTAGTGGGTTCTTTATCAAATTAACCTCAACATTAGTTTTCATTAATGAAGTATTAAACCCGAATGAAAACTTATCCAATAATGATGAAATTCTATTTAATTGCAGCGAAAATTCAAGTTCTACACCATACAAAAGAGCTCGTTTTGAGTTTTGATAGGTTGTTATTTGTCCACCACTACTAGCAGTAGGAATGAAAATACGTTCAATAGGATTTGTAATTTGTTTTCCAAAAACTCCAACAGCAATCATTTCATTAACACTTGGAAATAATTCATATTTTAAATCAATATTAATATTGTCACTGTTTTCAATATTTGGGTTACCAACTTCTACAGTTCCGTCTGGATTGATATATGTTATTGGCATTACCTCAATAGATGTTGGTCTTGTTAATGTTTTTGATCCTGCAAAACGAATGTTATTTTTGTCATTCAATACATACTTTACATTTAAAGAAGGCAATATATCTAGATTGTCTTTTTCGATTTTTTTGAATCTTGCGTCTGGAGCGTCAGTTGTAAACCTAAATTTAATTTCTCTTAAAGATTTTTCTACTCTAACACCACCATTTATTTCCCATTTTTCTCCAAAATTAAAAAAAGCATTAGCGTATCCAGAATTTATATTTTGAAATAATTTTGTTCTAAAATCGGCTGTTGATTCCTCTCCAAAACGTACCAATCCGGAGTTTATATTAGAATCTAATATTTCATCAATGTTGTTTATATTTGTAGTAAATGACGTGGAAAATAGTGGTCTACCAAAAACAAATCGATAAGTAGATATTTCTTCGTTGCTAAATCCATTGTAACCAAAAGATAATTTATTTGATTTCCCGTTTGTTTTTTCTTTAAATTTCAAATTATATTCAACCATACTCGAAAAAAATCGATTTCCAGAAATATCCAAAAACTGACGAATAAAATTATTACCTCCAAATGATAGCAAGTAATCATTATCATTTAACTTTTCTCCCCTTATAAATTTTCTATCTGGTTGTCCAAAGGAAGTTTTACTATATGAAAATCCGCCATTTATAGTATGATTTCCATTTTCAGTAATGTCATAATTTGCTAAAACCTGATTGTTCCAATATTTTGATTCTTCGAATTTATTTTCTCTAATAAACAGATTTTCTTTGACAGATATATTTCCAATATCTCCCAACTGATCTTGTATAATACTTGCTGTAGATTTTAATAAAAAAGAATTTATAGCAATTCCAAAACGTTTAGACTTGTACTTTAAGCCGGCCAATCCAGAAAAAGTTGTATTGTAACTATATTTTGAAGTAAATAAATTATTATCATAATCACCTTGACCAATAAAAAAAGTTCTATCGACTCCTTTTTGAATTTGATATTTATTATCCGCATTTACAGAAAAAATATAACTAATATTTCTTTCTTCATTTATACTGAATTTTTCTGAATGCAAAAATCCTATACTATTATTAATGGGTGAACTTGAATTGTTAACATCCCAAGAATTTTGTTTAGCCGATTCATTATACTGTTCAACACTTAAGAATTTGCTGGAAGGAAGTTTCCCGAAAGCTTCTGGCAGTTTTCTATCTTTACCTATAAAACCCAAAAAACCCTGAGTTGTATTGGCATTTTCAGAAATCAAAAAATCTTCATTATTATTACCTGTTACATAACCAAAACCTGTTGTCAATTTCGTAATACTTGATCTTGGTTGGGCAGTTTCTATATTAATAGTTGCTCCTGCAAAATCGCCAGATATATTAGGATTAAAGGTTTTATACACATTCAAAACGCCTACAATATCCGTAGGAAATAAATCCAGTGGCACAATTTTTTTAAAAGGACTACTTGAAGGTGCTTGCAAATCGTTAATCAATAAATTATTATATCTTTCTTCTAAACCACGAACAAATAAACCTCTGCCATCGACTTTAGAAATTCCTGTTATTTTTGTCAGTCCACTTTCTACATTACTCACTCCTTTTCGAGCCATTTCTTGCGCGCCAATACTTTGTTTAATTTCAACTGCTTTTTTCTGATCTAATAATAATGCAGTTTCTTTTTCACGGCTTATTGTTGCCTTAACCACCACATCTTTCATAGTAACACTTCCTGAACCTATAGATTGATTGATGGTTTTTTTCTCGCCTTCCATAACTATAAAAGGGATTTCTTTTGAAACATAACCTAGAAAACTAAATACTACAATATGATTTCCTGCTGGAATATCAATTGCATATTTTCCATCCATATCTGTTGTAGCTCCTGTGGAAGTTCCTTTTATAGTTACATTTGCAAATGGTAAAGCTTCGTCTTTAAGATCTTTATCGGTTACTATTCCAGATATTGTTGCGTTTTGAGCAAATGAGAATAATGTAAAAAATACTGCTAAAATTGATAGTTTAATTTTCATGTAGTTGCTTTATTGAATTCTTGCGCAAAGGAACTGCTATAATGTAAAGTTGGTGTTAGCCATAGGTTACGATTTGGTTTTTATAGTGTTATATTAACGTTATGAGATTAAATTTTTGTAACTAATTTATTTTACTTTAAATTATAATTACATTTACATCATAATAATGTTATTATTGCCTTTATGAAAAAAAAAGACATCAAGATTTTATTGGTTGACGACGAAGCCGATATTCTAGAAATTGTAAGCTACAACTTATCGCAAGAAGGATACCAAGTATTTACAGCAGAAAACGGAAAAATAGCAGTTCAAAAAGCAAAAAAACACATTCCACATCTTATAATTATGGATGTAATGATGCCAGAAATGGACGGAATGGAAGCCTGCGAAATCATTAGAAAAACACCCGAACTAAGCCAAGTAATTATTACCTTTTTAACGGCTAGAAGCGAAGATTACTCTCTTGTAGCTGGTTTTGATGCTGGAGCGGATGACTACATTACCAAACCTATTAAACCAAAGGTCTTAGTCAGCAAAGTAAAAGCCTTACTTCGCCGATTAAAAGATGACAATGTTGCTACTGAGAACTTAAATGTTGGCGATATAATTATCAATCGCGAGGAATACAAAATTGTCAAAGATGGCACGGAAATTATTTTGCCTCGTAAAGAGTTTGAACTGTTTTATTTATTAGCATCCAAACCTGGAAAAGTGTTTAAAAGAGAAGAAATTCTTGACAAAGTTTGGGGCAGTGAAGTGGTTGTTGGTGGCAGAACAATAGATGTACACATTCGTAAACTGAGAGAAAAAATAGGAGAAGATTTGTTTAAAACCATCAAAGGTGTTGGCTATAAATTTGAAGTATAAATGAGTTTAAGTTTTAGAAAAACATATAAATTTGCAGTAAAATCAGCTATATATATTACTATTTTTTCTTCTAGCTTGGTTGGAATACTTACTTATTTGTTTTTCGAATTTTCTTGGCTTTTTATTCTAATCTTCACTTTTTTAATTGCTATATTCTCCTTTTTTATGTTACAATACCGAGTCGAAAGATTTATTTACAGACGTGTAAAAAAAATATATGACGACATTTCTTTTCTAGATTCTACTTCGTTTAGAAATCAACCTATAACTACAGACATGGCTACATTGACCAAACAGGTTAAAAAGTTCGCCACCGATAAAAAACTCGAAATTGAAATGTTAAAAGACCGCGAAGAATACCGCCGCGAATTTTTGGGCAATGTTTCTCATGAATTAAAAACGCCACTTTTTACTGTTCAAGGCTACATTTCGACATTGCTTGATGGCGCCATGGAAGACAAAAAAATAAGAAAAAAATATTTGGAACGTGCAGACAAAGGTGTGGAACGTTTGGTTTATATTGTAGAGGATTTGGATATGATTTCTAAACTAGAAATGGGCGATGAAAGCATGGAAATGGTGGAGTTTGATATTGTAGAACTCACTCAAAATGTAATGGATTTGCTAGAAATGAAAGCAAACAAAAAAGAAATTACACTCAATTTTGATTCCAAATATTTTCGCCCAATATTGGTTTTTGGAGATTATGAAAAAATTCAACAAGTGGTCATGAATCTTATGGTAAATTCTATAAAATATGGAAAATTTGGCGGTTCAACTGAAGTAGGCATTGAAGATTTAACAAATAATAAAGTCATAGTAAGAATCACAGACAATGGAGAAGGAATCGAAAAACAAAATATTCCACGCCTTTTTGAACGTTTTTATAGAGTCGATAAAAGTGGTGCCCGATCTGAAGGTGGCTCTGGACTTGGTTTATCTATAGTAAAACATATTATTGAAGCACACGACGAAAAAATATATGTTGAAAGCACTTTTGGTGCTGGATCTGAATTTTCTTTTACTTTAGAAAAAGTTGAAACAGCTCTTTCCAAGTAACTACGGTTTTAAAATCGGTTAATCCTTTGTACAAATCAATTTCCAAAAGTTTATTGACTTCAAACTTTTCTTGTTTGCAATAAGGAACCAAGCCTTCTTTTTTTAGTTTTTTGGCCAAGTATTCTTGTTCGTATTGTCCTGGAGTTGGTATAAAAAATGCTTTTTTTCCCAATTGTGCCAAATCCATAACAGTAGTATATCCAGAACGACATAAAATTTTATCACTTTGGTTGAAAGCAATTTCCAATTCTTCAGAATTCATATAATTGTAGAAAATAATATTTTCTTTTTCAACAACTGTTTGTTCAGCTTCAATTTTTCCTTTGATGAAAATAATTTTCCCGTCGTATTTTAATAATTCTAATGCTAGCTTTTCTTCCAAAAATGTTCTTTGAGGCTCTGGTCCTGATAATATAACCATTAAATCGTATTTTTTTTCTAATGGTTTTTTGTGCAATCTACTTAGTGGTCCTATATATTTTATGGCATCATAATGTTTGTCAAGATGACCTAAATCACCTGTCAAATTAGGTACTGTGTCTACATCTGGAACCCAACATTGGTCAAATTTTTTAATAATGTATTGGTGCATTTTGCTTGTAAGCCAAGTTGTGTTTCCAGTCATGACATTCAGTTGATGGGTTATAAAAACACAAGGCACTTTTTTGCTGCGAACACCCAATCTATTATCTGATATAATACCGATAAGGTTGTATTCTTTGATCCATTTTTTGACAACTTTCTTCTCAGAAACAATAGCTTCGAGCATTTTTGGACTATTGAAAAATATTTTAATCTTGAAAAAAAAGCCGTTTTTTGGATATTCTATATGATAAGATGGCAACTCCAATGATTGCAGATGTGGAAACTCTTTGCGCAAAATATCGAGTGCCACGCCATCTGAAGCTATAATAGGTGTAAATCCTTGTGATTCCAATGCTTTTATTATAGGTATGCAACGAGTTGCATGTCCCAAACCCCAATTTAATGGCGCTACTAAAATATTCTTTTTGATTTTTTCCAAGGTTTAAAATTGCATAAAGGTTGGTGAAATAACCCTGATTGAAGCGGAAATCCTGTACTTGCGATGTTTATAAATTTCTTTATAGTACTGAATTGCTCGCAAGTACAGATTGCAGCAAAAAGCAGGTGCAATGCCAGTTGATAAATGGAATGTTGTGTTCCAAATAAAAACTTTTACGTAAAGTAAATATAAAAAAATTTCTAGTCTTGTATATTTCCTTAATTTTACCAAAATATTAATTAAAAGTAGTGGGAAGTAAAAATAAATTGAAAAGATTTGGCGAAAATGAAACGTTTGTAAATGTTTTTCAGCCAACGCGGGAAGAAGTGGTTTCAAATTCATTTCCATTGAAAGGCAAATGGAATCAGGATTTTTTTAAAAATGACCATCCAATTGTTTTGGAATTGGGTTGTGGTAAAGGTGAATATTCTGTTGGTTTGGCAGAAAAATTTCCAGATAAAAACTTTGTTGGAATAGATATAAAAGGTGCGCGATTTTGGCGAGGTGCAAAAACTGCCGTTGAAACAGGATTGAATAATGTGGCTTTTGTGCGTACACAAATTGAATTGATCAATCATATTTTTGGTGAAAATGAAGTCGATGAAATTTGGATTACTTTTCCAGATCCTCAAATAAAATACAAGCGAACCAAACACCGAATGACCAATTCTGAGTTTTTGCAATTGTATAAAAAAATACTTAAACCCGATGGAATTATGAATCTTAAAACCGATTCAGAATTCATGCATGGCTACACTTTGGGTTTGCTTCATGGCGAAGGTCACGAGGTTTTGTATGCCAACCATAATGTATATGTGAACGAAGGAGCTCCAAATGAAGTGACTGAAATTCAGACATTTTACGAGAAACAATATTTGGATATTAACAAAGCAATTACGTATATTCGTTTCAAAATAAAATAATTATAACTTTGGTAACTGCAATACTTTTTCCGTTTTTATCGGGATTTTTAGCCTCTGCAATAGGAATTTTTCCGCCTGGATTAATCAATATGACAGCTGCAAAAATTAGTATTCAAGATGGAAGAAACAGGGCTTTAATTTTTGCTCTTGGAGCCTTAATTATCATATTTTTTCAAACACTAATTGCACTTATTTTTGCAGGTTACATTAACAGCCATCAAGAAGTTTTAATATTATTGAGAGAAATTGGTTTTGGAGTTTTCTCATTATTAACCATCTATTTTCTTTTCATTGCAAAAAAACCTGCAATTAAGAGTAAAGAAGTAAAAAAAATTAAAAGCAAAAAAAGCAGATTTTTCTTAGGAATGTTGCTTTCTGCGATTAATTTTTTTCCAATTCCATATTATGTTTTTGTAAGTATCAGTTTGGCATCGTTTGATTATTTTACCTTTGAAAAAAAATCAGTGTATACTTTTGTAATTGGCGTAGTCATGGGTTCATTTTTGGTTTTTTACAGTTACATTGCATTTTTTAAAAGAATAGAATCTAAAACAGATTTTATTATTAAAAATATGAACACTATTATTGGTTTTATAACTGGGATAGTTGCATTATTTACTGTTTTCAACATCATAAAATATTATTTTTAACTTTGGAAACTAATTTTTTTGAACGCGTTTATGCAGTAGCAAGACAAATTCCTTATGGAAAAGTTACGAGCTATGGCGCCATTGCAAAAGTATTGGGAACTGCACGTTCCGCTAGAATGGTAGGTTGGGCAATGAATGCTGCCCATAATTTGGAAGACGTTCCAGCTCACAGAGTAGTCAATCGAAAAGGACTACTCACAGGGAAACACCATTTTGAAGGAACCAATTTAATGCAACAATTGTTGGAAAGCGAAGGAATTATGGTTGAAGACAATCAAATTGTGGATTTTGAGAAAGTTTTTTGGGAGCCTGAAATGGAGTTATGAAAAATATTTACCGCCAATTCACTAATAAAAAATTTACAGTTGTAAAATTAATTGGCGAATTAGCGGTTATTTTTAATAAAACTTTATCAATACTCCATTAAACTTTGCAACTCCTAAACTTTGTAACTTTGTAACTTCTCCTTACATTTGCAATCTAAAATCAGTTTAAATAAAAATAACTGAAATACGATTCAAAAAAATGAAATTAGACAGAAAAGAAATTCTCAAAGCATTAGAAAATATATCCATTGCTGGCGAAGGAAAAAATATGGTCGAAAGCGGCGCAGTAACAAACGTAATTACTTTTGGGGATGAAGTTGTGGTCGACTTAGTACTTTCCACTCCAGCCATGCATATTAAAAAACGTGCAGAAGACGATATCCGAAAACTATTGCAAGATACTTTTTCGTCAGAAATAAAAGTAAAAGTCAACATTAAAGTTGAAACCCCAGAAAAGGCAAATGAGATAAAAGGAAAAGCCATCCCTGGAATCAAAAATATAATTGCCGTAGCTTCTGGAAAAGGCGGTGTAGGAAAATCGACTGTAACGGCAAACATAGCCGTAACTTTAGCCAAAATGGGATTCAAAGTAGGAATTCTAGACGCCGATATTTACGGTCCAAGTATGCCAATCATGTTTGATGTAGAAACAGAAAAACCTTTGTCTGTTGAAATCGATGGGAAATCAAAAATGAAACCTGTCGAAAGTTTCGAAATCAAAATATTATCCATCGGATTTTTTACCGCACCAAGCCAAGCTGTTATTTGGCGTGGACCAATGGCATCCAAAGCATTGAACCAAATGATTTTCGACGCACATTGGGGCGAACTTGATTTTATGTTGATAGATTTACCGCCAGGAACTGGCGACATTCACCTTTCCATCATGCAATCGTTGCCAATAACTGGCGCTGTAGTAGTAAGCACACCACAAGCAGTGGCTTTGGCCGATGCAAAAAAAGGAGTTTCTATGTTTTTATCGGATGCAATCAATGTTCCAGTTTTGGGAATTATCGAAAATATGGCCTATTTTACACCTGAAGAACTACCAAACAACAAATATTATATTTTTGGTAAAGAAGGCGCCAAAAATTTAGCTTTAGACCTTCAAGTTCCGTTTTTGGGTGAAGTTCCTATAGTACAAAGCATTAGAGAAGCTGGAGATTATGGCCGTCCAGCTGCGCTACAAACAGGTTCTGTAATTGAAACTATATTCGAAGAAATAACACGAAACGTAGTTCAAGAAACAGTGAATAGAAACCAAAATTTACCGGCAACAGAAGCTATTAAAATTACGACGATGGCAGGCTGCTCGGCAGTTAAAAAATAGATTATTCGATTTATAGATTATTCGATTACATTGTTTTCGAATAATCTATAAATCTAAAAATCCAAAATCTAAAAAAATGACAACAGAAGAATTAACATTAAACGTAGAAAAAGCACTTGAAGAAATTAGACCGTTTCTGAATTCCGATGGTGGCGATATCACTTTAATTTCGATTGAAGACGAAAAACATGTCAAAGTTCGCCTTGAAGGCGCTTGCAATTCTTGCAGTGTAAGCCAAATGACAATGCGCGCTGGTGTAGAAACTACCATTAAAAAATATGCCCCACAAATAGAAACTGTGGTAAATATTTTATAAATAAATTATCAATGTTAATTTATTTTAAAATTAATTTATAAAATTTGCATTTATAAATAACTTTTCAAATTTGTATCTTTGGTACATTAAAAAATAAAAAAATGTTTGGAATTGGTGGCGGCGAATTAGTATTTATCATTTTTATTGCACTCATGCTTTTTGGTGCCGATAAAATACCTGATATAGCAAGAACTATGGGCAAAATAATGCGCCAAGTTAAAGATGCTACAGACGATATTAAATATGAAATTACTAAAAGCGCAGAATCAAATGACATTGATTTGAAATCAATATCCAAAAACTTTACCAACGAAGTTGACAATATCAAGCAAGGTTTCAATAATGTTTTAACCGAAAGCGAAATCAAAAATACGTTGGATACAACATCTGTTACAGAGGATTTGACCTCAGAAATTAAAAAAACAAAAGAAGATATCGAAAATTTTACGGGACCTATCAAAAGACAATTGTAAATGCTCGAAAAAATAATCAATCTTGACAAGCAAATACTCATTTATTTAAATTCCTTAGGTTCTGAAACTTTTGATCCTTTCTGGCTTTTTATCACCAAACAATCAAGTTGGATTCCTTTTTTTATATTTCTATTAGTTTTAATTTTAAAAAAAATTGGCCCCAAACAAGCTATTATTTTAATT
>NZ_JANLVD010000010.1:0-2698 GCF_031363805.1 Flavobacterium sp.
TCCTGGTGATAAAAATTTTACAATTGGGTCTCTTGAACCTGCACTTGTACCATTCAAATAAATTGGTGTTTTAGAAAACGACCATTCCCAAGTGGCACCTGTATAATCCAAAATACTATAATCGCTGAATTTTATTTCTTGGTTTATACAAATGTCTTTGACATTGGTGGTTGGTTGTGCTACTGGATTGCTTTTTTCGTAAAAAGGAACAGTCTGAACGCCACCTTTTGCACTGGCAACTATCAATCGTTCTTTGTAATACGATGCTTTTAAAAACACTCTTTCTTTTGCTGTTCCAGACATTAAATTCGACGAATAATCAATCCAATCTGGCATGGCGTCGTTGCGATAATAACACTTTGATATTTCGTTTGTAGTTCCTAAAATATACACTCCTCCGTTAGAACCATATTGATGTTGTATTTGTCTAGCACTAAATCCATTTAATGTTGGAGTATTTAAATCAGTCCAAACTTGTCCGCCATCAATGCTTTTAAAAACTCTTGTAGCGTTATTTGAATCTGCACGAGTTAGCCAAATTTCGTTTGCATTGGTTTGAGATACATCAATATAGCATTCAACTCCATCGGGTTTTAGGTTAACATTATTTACTGTCAAGTTACATAAAGTCCAATTTACACCGCCATCAACTGTTTTCCATAAGCCGTCTGAACTTGTTATTACATATAGTACTTTTGAGTCTTTTCGAGATGTTTTTACATCCCAAACTAATGAGCCGAAGTTTTTTAATACCTGGCTAGTTGCTCCGTTATCGTAAGATATTAAAACATTGTTTTCAAAACCAGCATATATAATATTGCTATCGACCGTATTCGAAGTAGTATCACTATTTCTTAAACCGTTTACATATGAATTATTTTCTAATGTAAAAGGGTAAGAGTTTGTAAAAATTGGGTTATAGTCTTCATCAATTTGTTTAAATTGTTTCGGATTCATATCTGCATAAAATAATGAATTTGGCCTACTAAAAATTGATTTTCCAACAGGAGCTTCTCTTATTTCTACTAATAACGATTTTCTATTGTTCCAATTTGGATTAAAAATATCATTGCCATTATGTACTTTTCCGCCACCCATTTGATCGGTATTGAACCCTATGTCAAAACCAAAATAATTCAATGCAAACAATCCTTTACTGGTACTTTTCCAAAGCGAAAGATTGGTAAAATTGTCAGGAGATTCGCCCACACCGCCATCTGTAGATAGTACAACTTTATCGCCCAAAAAAACCATGTCTTGAATATCTGGATGAATTTTTAGCCTTAAAGGACCATAATATCCACCAATTACACTAAAACTTAAACCGCCATCAGTCGATTTAAAAAATGAGCATATGCCTATAAAATAAATATTAACATCAACTGGAGAAATACCAAAAACAAAATCGTAGAAACCTTGAGAAAAGCCAATATTTGTATTAGAAAGGGTTGAAAAATTTTCTCCGTTATTAGTGCTTTTTAATATTTCTACTTTATTATCATTGCCATAAGCTGCAGTACCTGTTAAACAGGCAACAGCAACTAAATCTGGGTTTGCAGCTGTGATCGCTATTAGAAAACCTTTTTTTTGGGTATTTGCCGCATAGTTTGTTGGTTTAATAACCCAAGTTAAACCTGCATCAATGCTTTTATAAAATTCACCTTGATTATTTACAGCATAAGCAATTGTTGAGCTGTTGGGTTTGAACTCAACATCCATAAAATCACCAATTATTTTCTTGTTGAAAGTTGCACCAGCATCAGACGAAACATATACGCCATCATTGGTAGCCGCAAGAATTGTTTGACCATTGTTTGACCAAATAATTTCGTTACAATTAGCCGCAACGGGCAAAACTGTCCAACTTGTGCCACCATTTGAGGTGTATCGAAAGGGGTTACTTGCCAAAATTATCTTATTAGGATCTGTAGGATGAAATGCTGATGAACCGCCATAATCTGCTACAAAAGTCCAATTTGAACCACCATCAGTAGTTTTAAAAATCGAACCTGTTTCGGTAGATGCCAATCTTGTGTTGGTTGCTGATGGAGCAATATCTAAATGGAAGATATTTGTAATTGCTTGGACTTGTTCGTCATTTTCAACAACTTCCATAGTACCAATTTGCTCCCAATTGTTAACTAAAACACTTTTATTTTCCTTTTTTGAATTGGTTGTCGTTCTATTTTTTTCAAAATTTTCGGCTGTTTTGATAAAATCGTTTTTGGTGGGCATTACAATAAATCCTTGTTCATTAATCCAATCGTTTGGAATTTTAACAATAAAATCTAGTGCAAATCGAACAAGTGGATTTTCAGAAGCTCCTTCTTCAAATTTGCTTTCTTTTTCATCAATTCTTTTTTCTTTCTTTTCTTTTTTCTCGGCAATTAGCCAATTACTGAGTTCTGTTTTTAATTCTTTGACGTTAATTTGGTTTGGATTGCCGTACAACTGATTCGCCCAACTAGGTGCATCTTTTGGTTTACTTGGTAAATTAGAAAAGTTGATGTAATCTTTAATACTCATTTTGGTTTCTTGTGAGAAACCATTGATTGTCATTAAAAATAATAGCAATAAATAAATTTTAGTTTTCATGGTTCTATTTTTTAATTACTTTCAAATAGTTGTATTTATCATCTGTTTTATTATGTAATATCACAAAATATAAACCCTCAGCATATTGTTCCATATTTACTTG
>NZ_JANLVD010000013.1:0-40820 GCF_031363805.1 Flavobacterium sp.
ATTATTCAAGAAAATGGTGAACGAAAAGAGTTTGAAATGAATGCTGGCGATATGTATTTGCATCCAGCCAAAACACCGCATTCACCCGTAAGATCTGAAAATTCTATTGGTTTAGTAGTTGAAAGAAAGCGTGCCGGAAAAGGTTTCACAGACGGTTTGCTTTGGTTTTGCGAAAATTGCAACCACAAACTTCACGAAGTGTATTTCGAGCTGAACGATATAGAAAAAGATTTCTTGCCACATTTCCAACATTTTTATAAATCCGAAAAACTAAGAACCTGCCAAAAATGTGGAACAATTATGGAAACAGATTCTAGATTTATTTAATTTTTTTTTGGAGCTGTTCCCGCTATTCGTTACAATCTGTCATTGCGAGGAACGGGCGCCATCTTACGATTTGATTGCTTCGTTCCTCGCAATGACAGGATTTCCACTGCTATCGGGGCTAAATCAACATTATAATTAGCATCAAATCTATTTTAAAATTTTAAATAAACTATGAAACCCCAATCCATAAAAATTCTACATATCGATAGCAATCATCCCATTTTATTGGAGCAATTGCAAGAATTGGGTTTTACAAACCACGAAGATTACACTTCCTCAAAACTAGAAATCGAAGAAATAATTCATGATTATCAAGGTATAGTTATCCGCAGCCGATTCAAAATTGACAAATCATTTTTGGATAAAGCCACAAATTTGCAATTTATAGCCAGAGTTGGCGCAGGTTTAGAAAGTATCGATTGCGATTATGCCATATCCAAAAATATTCAGCTTATTGCAGCACCTGAAGGCAACAGCAATGCAGTGGGCGAACATACATTGGGCATGTTACTATCTCTTTTTAACAAACTCAACACAGCCCACAATCAAATTTGTCAAGGCAACTGGAATAGAGAATCCAATCGCGGTCATGAACTCGATGGCAAAACTGTGGGTATTATTGGCTACGGAAACATGGGAAAGTCTTTTGCAAAAAAACTGAAAGGATTTGACGTTACCGTTTTGTACTATGATATTCTTGAAAATTTGGGCGACCAAAATGCCAAACAAGTTTCCTTTGAGGAATTGCAACAAAAAGCAGATGTATTGAGTTTGCACATTCCATGGAACACATCAACAGATAAAATGGTGAATCAAGAATTTATTAATTCGTTTGCCAAATCGTTTTGGTTCATGAATACTTCTCGCGGCAAAAATGTGGTGACATCAGATCTGGTAGAAGCTTTAAAATTAGGAAAAATATTGGGTGCTGGACTGGATGTTTTAGAATATGAAAAATCATCATTCGAAAAATTATCAACTCAGGAAATGCCAGAGGATTTTCAATATTTAATCCATTCAGAAAATGTGCTACTATCACCTCATATAGCAGGCTGGACATTTGAAAGCCATCAAAAATTGGCGCAAGTCATAGTTGATAAAATAAAAGAAAAATATTCTGGCTAAATAAACAAATTTTTCTTAACGATTTGTGTAAAATTTATATATTAGCAGAATAATAAAATTATTTTTATGGTAGAATATTACAAAAGCGTGGTTTTTGAAAACTATGCAAATTTTTCGGGAAGAGCTAGAAGAAGCGAATATTGGTATTTTGTACTTGCTCATGCTCTTATTATTTCCATTCTTGGTATTGTGTGTGCAATTTCTTTTTCAATTTCCGAAAGTTTAGGTTACATTTTAATTGGATTATTGGTGGTATATGTTCTGGCTATCATTGTTCCTAGTCTTGCTGTTATTGTGAGAAGACTACACGATATTGGAAAAAGCGGTGTTTATTTCTTTGTTAGATTTATTCCATTTGTGGGTGGAATTTGGCTTCTTATATTATTATTTACAGAAGGCAACAATGGAAGAAATATGTATGGCGAAGATCCGAAAGAAATTTTCGATGAAATAGATGAAATTGGAGAAGAAACTGGATATTAACAAATAATTATAAATTTATAAATAATCATTACAATGGAAGAAACAAGACCAACACAAGATTTTAACAATCAAATTCAACCTGTTCAAGAGAATAAAAAAGTTGTTGCAGGTATTTTAGGTATAGTAATTGGATCTTTAGGGATTCACAAATTTTATTTGGGTTACACAACTGAAGGAATTATTCAATTGGTAATAAGTATAGTAACCTGTGGTTTAGGTGGTATTATTCCATTTGTGGAAGGCATTATCTATCTAACTAAATCTGACGAAGAGTTCTACCAAACTTATCAAGTAGGAAAAAAAGGTTGGTTTTAAATAAAAAACGAAAAAGCTACAAGTCAAATTGTAGCTTTTTTTATTTATGTAAATAACTTAAATTGACTCTCCTTTTTCAGCCAATTTACGTTCAAGTTCTGCGGTAAACTCTTCCATTACTGGTTTCATGGTACTTTCTGGAATATCTGAAATTCGAATGTACATTAATCCATCCGTTGCATTATTAAAAAGTGGATCCACATTAAAAGCTACCAATCTGGCATTTTGTTTAATGTATTTTTTAATCAAAACTGGCAAACGCAAATTTCCTGGTTCCAATTCATCAATAATTTTATCGAGTTTGTTTAAATCGGCTTCAGCTTCATCAAAAATAAAATCTTTATCAGCATCTTTGAGCTTTACTTTAAATTCTTTTTTTGGATGAATGTACTGTGCAATGTATG
The DNA here is from genome assembly GCF_031363805.1 of Flavobacterium sp. Taxonomy (GTDB): domain Bacteria; phylum Bacteroidota; class Bacteroidia; order Flavobacteriales; family Flavobacteriaceae; genus Flavobacterium. The sequence continues at coordinate 2,655 of NZ_JANLVD010000013.1, forward strand.
GATCGTAGTAATGAGATTTCATAAATTCTATCATTAAAGATTTTGAAAAATCCGAAAATTGATTGCTTATACTTACGCCACCCAACAGAAATTTATGTTCTGGATATCGCAAAGTAGTATGGATAATCCCGCGCCAAAGCAAGAAAAGAGGCATTGGTTTTTGTTGGTAATCTTTAATGATAAAAGCGCGACCCATTTCGATAGATTTGTGCATCATGTCATGCAATTCTGGTTCAAATCGAAACAATTCATTTAAATAATAACCATGAATCCCATATTTTGGAAATATTTCTGAACCAAGTCCCATTCTGTAAGCTCCTGCAATGCAATTGGCTTCATTATCCCATAAAAATAAATGATGATAATACCTGTCAAACTTATCAATATCGGTTGATTCATTGGTTCCTTCGCCCACTTCTCTGAACGTTATTTCGCGCAAACGCCCAATTTCATGCAATATATTTGGAATAGCATCAGCTGGAGCCAAAAAAACTTCGTAATTTTTGCTTTGCAATAATCTATAATCTGTTTTTCTTAAAGCCTCAACTTCAACCATCATTTTTTCAACATTGGCACCCGTAACAATTTGTTTCGGACTTCTAGGAATTTTCAAACTGTTTAAGCTTGGCGGAGTCAACAATTTGCTTTCTTTTTCGAAAGGATTTGCCAGCATGTATGTTTTTTTGCGTAAAAATTCCGAATAATCTTCAATGGTTTTGTATTCGTTTTGTTCGGCCACAGAAATTGGTTTTCCTATTCGAACTTTTATAACCCGATTTTTCTGTGTTAATAGTTCCGACGGCAATTTTGCTGTACGAAGTGTATCATCTATTTTGGAAAGAAAATAAAACAAACGGCTATTTTTAGCATGAAAATAAATCGGAACTACTGGAACCTGCGCTTTTCTAATTACTTTTATAGCGCCTTCTTCCCAAGGTTTGTCCACCATCAATTTACCATCTTTATATGTAGAAACCTCACCAGCGGGAAATATACCCAAAGGTTTACCATCACTCAAATGACGCAACGTTTCTTTAATTCCTATTACGCTAGATTTGGAATCCTTATGATTTTCAAAAGGATTTACTGGCATAATATATTTTTTCATTGGTTCAATTCTGTGCAATAAAAAATTGGCAATGATTTTAAAATTCGGTTCTCTTTCTAGCATCAATTTCAGTAGCAAAACGCCATCAATGCCGCCCAACGGATGATTTGAGATTGTAATATAGGCACCATCTTTGGGCAAACGTTTGAAATCTTCTTCTGGAATTTCAAATTTAATTTTGAATTCATCCAATATAGCATTCAAAAACACAGTGTCTTCTAGATGCTTGTTTCTATCATATATTTTATTCAAAATCGAAATTCGAAGTACTTTCATCAACAACCATCCTGAAAAGGTACCGAAAACCCCATATTTATCGGTATTTATAGCTTTTGAAACTTCTTTGGCGGTAACTAAACCCATTTATTTTTTAGCTTTAAGTAATGTTTACAAATATAGAAAAATTGACGAGAGTTTAACAATTGTTTTTGGTTTTATAAATTCAAATCTGGATAGTTTTGTTTTGCAAATAAAAATAGTTTTTGTGGAAAAGGAAACTGGTTTTCTGTTTTAATTTGATTATTTTTTATATACTTTTGAAACAAAGAATTATTTAGTAATGAACAGAAAAATATACTATTTGTTTTTGTTGTTTTTAATGATGTCGTGTGCTACTTCGAGCTATGTTTTAGAAAATAGAACCCAAACTACTGGATTGGATTTTACAAAAGGAAAATGGCTATTAAACGAAATTGATGTTCCATATAGTTTAAGCTATGAATTGAATAAACAAATTTTTACAGATTTCGAAAAAAACTTAGGCAGTCGTCTTGTTAGATTAAGTGATACAAAAGGAGTAATAGTTCCATATAAAATGGGATTTTATCCAAACAAGGAAACTTTAAAAAATCTGAAAATTGGTGCAAATGATTTTGATTATTTTATAAATGTAAAAGCAGAAATTAAAAAAAATCAATTTGGAGAAATTGACATTACTCCTCAAAAATTAAACCATGGAGGTAAAAAGCAATCTGAAGTTACCATAGAAATTTATGACCTCAATCTTTTGCAAATAGTATATTCGCAAAAAGCAATTGGTTCAGTTAACTTACCACAAAACAATGGTGACGTTAATTTATCAAATTCAGTTTACAACTTAATTCGAGGAGGTTACAAACGATTAATTAAAGATATAAATAATAAATCAATTATAGAATAATAACTAATGAAAATCATATCCTACAATGTCAACGGAATTCGAGCCGCTATAACAAAAGGCTTTCTAAATTGGTTGCAAGTTGCCAATCCAGACGTTATTTGTCTTCAAGAAATTAAAGCCAACGAAGACCAGATTCCAGTTGACGATATTATAAAAGCGGGATATCCTTTTCAGTATTATTTTTCAGCTCAAAAAAAAGGATATAGTGGCGTGGCTATTTTATCTAAAACCAAACCCAATAATGTAGTTTTTGGCGCCGGAATCCAACATATGGATTTTGAAGGCAGGGTTGTCCGTGCCGATTTTGATGGTGTTTCTGTCATGAGTTTGTATTTGCCATCGGGAACAAATATTGATAGGTTGGACCATAAATTTATGTTTATGGACGATTTTCAACATTACATAAATGACTTAAAAAAAGATTTTCCAAATCTTGTTATTTGTGGCGATTATAACATTTGCCATGAAGCAATTGATATTCACGATCCAATTCGGAACGCAAAAGTATCTGGATTTCTACCTCAAGAACGAGTGTGGATTGATGGTTTTATGAAATCTGGATTTATAGATAGTTTCCGTCATTTTAACAAAGAACCAGACAACTACAGTTGGTGGAGTTATCGCGCCGGCGCTCGAGGCAATAATAAAGGTTGGCGAATTGATTATAATTTGGTTAGCGAAAATTTAAAAGATAAATTAGTGCGTGCCGTAATTTTGCCCGAAGCCAAACATTCTGACCATTGCCCCATTTTGGTAGAAATCGAAGATTAATTTTAATAATAGTTTACAAATAAAAACCCGAAATAATGATAAAAAAAAGCCTACTCGTGTTACTAGCAATTGCTTTAACCACCTCCTGTGTTTCTAAAAAAATATTTTCAGATCTTGAAAATAAGTATACCGAATTAAAAAAAGAGCGCAACGCACTTGCCGATGAAAATGAAACCCTAAAAAACGTCAAGAAAGAAGCAGAATTGCTTAAAACTGATTTGGAAAAAACAAAAGCGGAAAGAGATAAATTAACTACAGATTATGCGGCTTCAAGCAATAACTTGAAAGCTTTGAAAAGTGCTTATGATGCTTTAGAAAAAAATAGTGGCGAAGCATTGCAATCAAACCTAGGTAAAAACAGAGAATTGCTGGCACAATTGGAAGCCAAGGAAAAAGCATTGGCAGTAGAAAAAGACCGTTTGAATAAATTAAATGCCGATTTAAAAGACCGCTCAGACCGCGTGAATGAGTTGGAAGGTTTAATTGCTTCTAAAGAAGCTTCTATGAAAAAATTGAAAGAAACCTTATCAAAATCTTTAAAAGCATTTGAAGGCAAAGGATTGACTATTCAACAAAAAGATGGAAAAGTCTATGTTTCTATGGAAAACAAATTGCTTTTTGAATCTGGCAGTTGGGCTGTTGGAGCCGAAGGTAAAAAAGCAGTTGTTGCTGTTGGAAAAGTACTGGGCGATAATCCTGATATTTCTGTTTTGATTGAAGGTCACACCGACAATGATAAATTTACAGGCGCTGTGGGTCAAATAGAAAATAATTGGGATTTATCTACCAAACGTGCGACAGCTATCGTAAATATCATTGGCGAAAATGCCAAAGTAAAAAAAGAAAACCTAACCGCCGCTGGACGTGGTGAATATTCTCCATTAATGAGCAACGAAACTCCAGAAGGAAAATCTAAAAACCGTAGAATTGAAATTATTTTAACGCCAAAACTGGACGAAATTTCTAAAATGTTAAATGAAATCTAGTAATTTGAAATAAACAATATTTATATTTTCAAAGGTTCAGAGTTTATACTTTGAACCTTTTTTTTTGAAGGTTAGCCTTTGTATCTTTGTGATTCTAAATTTGTACTTCAAAAAAAATGAAATATACTACATTGCCAAATATCAATATTCAAATCAGCAAAATATGTCTAGGAACGATGACTTTTGGTGAACAAAACTCTGAATCTGAAGCACATTCTCAACTAGATTTTGCAGTTGATAAAGGAATAAATTTTATTGATACCGCCGAAATGTATCCAATAGCAGCCAGAAAAGAAACACTAGGAAAAACAGAAATTTTTATCGGAAACTGGATTAAAAAAACTGGAAACAGAGACAAAATTGTTTTAGCGACAAAAATCGCTGGACCCAATCGAGGCATGCAATATATAAGAGAAGATTTGAGTTTCTCTAAAAAAAATATTATTGAAGCTGTCGAAAAATCTTTAAAAAATTTGCAAACAGATTACATCGATTTATACCAAATGCATTGGCCTGAACGCATTATGAATATGTTTGGTGAACGTGGAATTTCTAAAATCGATAATAATTGGCAAGATAGTTTTCATGACATTCTTACTACTTTCGATGGATTAATCAAAGCTGGAAAAATTAAAAATATTGGTGTTTCAAACGAAGCACCTTGGGCGGTAATGCGTTATTTACAAGAAAGTGATAAACACAATTTACCAAAAATAGCCACCATTCAAAATCCATATTCTTTATTGAACAGGTTGTTTGAAGTAGGTCTTTCAGAAATAAGTATGCGCGAAAACGTAGGTTTATTGGCTTATTCTCCGTTGGGATTTGGTATTTTATCTGGCAAACATTTGTCTGGAATAGATGCCAATTCTCGCATAGGTTTGTTTCCACAGTTTGTACGATATACAAATCCAAATGCTTTGAAAGCGACCAAATTGTATTACGATTTGGCGCAACAAAATGGATTAACGCTTACGCAAATGGCAATTGCATTTGTAAACCAGCAACAATTTGTAACTTCCACAATTATTGGAGCAACAACATTATCTCAATTGGAAGAAAATATCAATGCACATTCTGTTGTTTTATCGGATGAAATAATTTCTGAAATTAATAAAATCCAGGAATTAATTCCGAATCCCGCGCCATAAACTTTTAGTAACTATTAAGCCAATTAAGAAAACTGACACGAATTTCACAAATTTTCACAAATTTATTGTTAGTCTATTATTTCAATAATTTATGCGAATTTGCAAAACTTAAATTAATTCCTTGCATTTCAATACACATATTTTGAAAAAAATTTGTGAAAATTTGTGAAATTCGTGTCGATTTTTCAACATCATTTTTCAACCTAAAAAAACCAACTCGCCACCAATATTGCAGTAACTACACAAATTAAATCTACTAGAAGCATTGTACTAAGTGTATACCGCGTATTTTTAATTTTTACGGAACCAAAATATACTGCAATCACATAAAAAGTACTCTCGGCACTGCATTGAAAAATACTACTCAATCTTCCAGTCATAGAATCAGCTCCAAAAGTATTCATAGAATCTATTAAAAAGCCTCTCGATCCAGCTGAACTAAACGGACGAAGTATGGCCACTGGTAAGGCATCAGTAATTCCTTTATTGACTCCCATATTCGAAAATACAAATGCAATCCAGTTACTAATAATTTCAAATAAACCGCTATTTCTAAATAACGAAATAGCAACTAACATACCCAAAACATAAGGGAAAATAGTAACTCCCGTTTTAACTCCGTTGTTTGCACCTACTACAAACGAATCAAAAACTGTTGTTTTTAATTCACTAAATTTTTTCTCATTTATAAAAGAAAAGATCAAAGTAAAAGCAATAATTGCAACTAATATCAATGCAGAAAGATTAGAGGTGAAATAGTTTTTCCCTATTAAATCTAAATGGTTCACATAAAACAGCAACCCAACGATAGCAGCAATCAAAGTGACTAATCCAACAACAAGAGAAGCACTTTTAAAATTTATTTTTTGCTTGATTCCTACAATTAAAAAAGCAGCAATTGTACCTATAAACGAAGTGATAATGCAAGGCAACATAACATCGGCAGGATTGCTTGCATTGGCAGCAGCACGATACCCAATAATAGAAGTAGCTATTAATGTAAGACCCGAAGCGTGCAAACACAAAAACATGATTTGTGAATCACTGGCTTTGTCTTTCTCAGCATTAAGCTCTTGTAAACTTTCCATAGCTTTTAATCCAAATGGAGTTGCTGCAGAATCTAATCCCAAAAAATTTGCTGCAAAATTCAATGTCATGTAAGATATTGAGGGATGATTTTCTGGAATACTAGGAAATACTTTTACAAAAACAGGACTCAATAATTTGGCTAATTTTCCAGAGGCTCCCGAAATGATTAAGAGTTCCATCAATCCGCAGAAGAATGCTAGATATGCCATTAATGGAATAATCAAATCAAGTATTGTAGTTTTACAGGTTGGCAATAAACCGTCAGATTTTTGTACGCCACTATAAATTTTTACCGTTTTATTTTTGTAAACATAGGTAGTGTCTAGATTTTTAGTCTTGTTTGGATTCGTTTTTATTTTATCGATCACCATGGTTTGTTCTGGTGCTTTTTCAATACTATCTTTTATAAAAGCAGGCAATTGATTTAAATATTTTTCTGATATTAAAATGGGATCGTCTTTTTTACCATTTAATATAAAATCAATCGTGTAACTATTGCCCGAAAACAGGCTAAATACCACAAATACAATCGATGAAATAAATATAACGAGCCAAAATCTACTAAGTACCATGATTTATTTTTTTTGCTAATATAATATTTTTTAGGAGCTGTTTCCAGCTGTCATTCCAATCTTTTTTTAAAATTGATGAAAAATCAATTTTAAAAAAAGGATTTTCCCTTCCATCTGGGCTAAAAATTAAACATGAATAATTTCTTCCTCAATTAATAAATCTTCTTTTCGAAGTCGTAAAAAAATCTGAGCAACTGCAATGGTATCTTTTTCGCAATAGGTAACAATCCTGTCAATGTCTTTTTCTACATAAAAAACATGACCTACTTGCGAACCATCAATATCTCCTTTGGAAGTTGGAATTCCTAATACTTTACACATTAGTTTCAACGAAGTAAAGTGTTTATAATCGCCAAATTTCCATAATTCTAAAGTATCAAGATGTGGAATTTCCCAGGGTTTTTTCCCAAATAAATTGAGTTTGTTTGGAATGGATATTTGATTTATAATCATTCTACGAGCTATAAACGGAATATCAAATTCTTTGGCATTATGACCACACAAAACATGTTGAGGTTGGTTGAAATGATTGTTGAGTAGGTTGATGAAATCATTTAAGATTTTTTTTTCTTCACCAAAAAACGAAGTTACTCTAAAATTGCGAATATCTTCCTTGATGATAAAATAACCCACTGAAATACATACTATTTTTCCAAATTCTGCCCAAATTCCTGCTCTGTCATAAAATTCTTCGGCAGTAAAATCGTCTTTGCGTTGGTATTGGGTTTTGTGTTCCCAAAGTTGTTTCATTTCGTCGTCAAGCGAATGGAAATTTTCTTCTTCAGGAACAGTTTCTATATCAAGGAAAAGTATATTGTCAAGCCGAATTTTCTCAATCATAATTTTGACACGAATTTCACGAATTTACACAAAAGTAAAAACATAATTATATTTAACGAATATAAAATAATTCGTGCAAATTAGTGTAATTTGTGTCTAAAATTTTAAAATAAACTTTGTTGTGTTGTAGGATTTTCATGTTCTAACAACCATTTTTTTCGCCACAAACCACCAGCATAACCTGTGAGAGAACCATCGGTGCCAATAACACGATGACAAGGAACAACAATCCACAAAGGATTTTTTCCGTTTGCGGAGGCGGAGGCACGAATAACTTTTGGATCACCCAACTTCTTGGCCAAATCCAAATAATTTATGGTTTTCCCAAATGGAATATTACATAATTCTTGCCAAACTTTTTGTTGGAATTCGGTTCCTTTTGGATTCCTTTTGAAACTGAAATCAGTTCTTTTTCCATCGAAATATTCTTGAAGTTGAGAAACCGCTTCTTTAAGGTTCTCTGGAATTTTATTTGAAACAACACCTTCGGATAAAACCGAAATAATGCTTATTCCATTTTCATCTCCTTCAATTTTTGCAATTCCTAACGGTGAGTTTATAAAACAGGTATCCATTTGTAACTTTTAATTTGAATAAATATACGCCATTAATGCTTTCAATTCTTCACCCATTTATTAAAAATAATACCTAACAGGTTGAAAAAAAATCTGTTAGGTTAATATTGTTATGAATTTAAGAAATCAATTTCACAATATCTTTGGCAAAATAACTCGCAATTATATCAGCACCAGCACGTTTTATGGCTGTGGTTTGTTCCATCATAATAGCATCGTGGTCAAGCCAACCTCTTTGAGAAGCCGCTTTAATCATGGCATATTCGCCAGATACTTGATAAACCGCCACAGGAACTTGAGACATATTTTTTATTTCGCGAACAATATCCAAATAGGAAATCCCAGGTTTTACCATGACAATATCGGCACCTTCCTCAATATCCATTTGGGTTTCGCGAAGGGCTTCAATGCGATTGTGATAATCCATTTGATAGGTTTTTTTATCTTTTGGAATGTTTTGCAAATCGACAGGAGCAGAATCCAATGCATCTCGAAAAGGACCATAATGTGCCGATGCATATTTGGCAGAATAAGCCAAAATTCCAGTATTGTTCAACCCTTCTTCTTCCAACGCTTCTCGAATAGTGAGAATTCGACCGTCCATCATGTCGCTTGGCGCCACAAAATCTGCTCCAGCTTTGGCGTGGGAAACGCTCATTTGAGCTAGGAAATTTGAAGTGGCATCGTTTGCAATTTGTCCGTTTTCAATAATACCGTCATGTCCGTACATGGAATAAGGATCGAGTGCAACATCGGTCATCACTATTATTTCGGGCGCAATATTTTTGACAGTTTTGATGGCGCGTTGCATTAATCCATTTGGATTTAAAGCTTCTTTTCCAGCATTGTCTTTGAGATTATCGGGTACTTTTACAAAAAGCAAAACCGATTTTAAATTCAATTTTTGCAATTCTTTAATTTCACTTTCGAGATTGTCCAAACTCATTCGGAAATAATTGGGCATCGACGGAATTTCTTCTTTGATATTTTTGCCTTCTACTACAAATAGCGGAACGATAAAATCGTTTGGATGCAAAATCGTTTCACGAACTAGACTTCTAATGGATTCATTTGTGCGTAATCTACGGTTTCTTCTTAATGGGAACATACTTTTTTTATTTAATTCCTAAATGTTTTTCTATGTATTCAAATCCTTTTTTAACGGTTTTATTTTCATCAAACCTATAACCTGCAAAAACGCCAAAACTTAATTTTGTACTGGCAATTTCTGTTCTACTATCAAAATCCAAATTTCTATAATTTGTTCTTATTCCTGTAAAGAAATTTTTATTGTTGTAGCCAACGGCAAAATTTGATTCTAAAACAAAATTTATATTGGCCGTTTTATTTTGAATGTTAGAATTATCTGCTGGATTTACAAATAAATCAATCGAATTATTGAATCCAACACCAGGATGGGCTCCTAATGTAGAAAACCATTTTTTATATATTACAAAATTATGCATATATCCTAGTTGTACAAACACATCCAACGATTTTATGGAAGACAAATAGGTTTCTGAATTTTTCACTTTATTAACGTTTAATCTGTTTTGATAGTAAGCAATGGAAGGAATAAAACTGCCATCGCTTTTTATTTGGCGTTCCGTAAGCGATTCAAAAGCCCTGTATGAAAAATTCCTGTTTATAATGTAAAATGTTTTTCCTCCAATGGTATTGATTTCCATATCATTAAAAACTTCAATAGGATCTTCTTTTTCAGGATCATCCAGATAAAATCCTTTGATTGATTTAAAAACCACTTCTTGACGTAATCTATCGGTATAAAAAAATTTAAAACTTAAATCTAAAATTTTGGTTTTTCCGTACGGAGAATCTACATTATTTCCTGATAGAAAATCTGGTGAAACAGAAATGAATAATCCTAAAAATTTATAATCGAAAGAAAATTTTGTTTTGATAATGTTGTTTGGTATAAAAGCACTTTCAATATTATCTGTATAGTTTAATTTTGGAATGTTGTAAATGTCAATATCTGAATTTAAATCTATTTGAAAAATCATTTTATTGAAATAGTTTAATCGATATTCAGGATTATAGCCTTGTGTTTTTGCATGTATAATTTCGTCTTCATCTTGTGCACAAAGATGTAAGGTTGAAAGAATAAATATTAAACTGAATATTTTCATTAAATAATTAGAGTTCGATCCAATTTGTAGGATTAGATAGCGATGTTATTAATTTTTCCTCTTCACTTCCTTTTTCTGGATGATGGTCATAAACCCATTGCACATGCGGTGGCAAGCTCATCAGAATACTTTCTATTCTTCCATTGGTTTTCAAACCAAAAAGAGTTCCTTTGTCGTGAACCAAATTAAACTCTACATAACGACCACGACGAATTTCTTGCCAAGTTCTATTTTCTTCATTGTAAGGCAAATTTTTCCTTTTTTCGACAATTGGAACATAAGCTTCTAAGAAACTATTGCCAACTTCAGTTACAAAATTGAACCAATCTTCCATTGACATAATATCAGTTGGTTTGCAATAGTCGAAAAATAATCCGCCAATTCCTCTTGCTTCATTCCTGTGAGCATTCCAAAAATACTCATCGCATTGTTTTTTGTATTTTGGATAAAAATCAACATTGTGTTTGTCGCAAGCTGTTTTACAAGTTTGATGAAAATGAATTGCATCTTCATCAAATAAATAATAAGGTGTTAGATCTTGTCCACCACCAAACCATGAATTAATAACTTTCTGTGAGCCTGTACTGAGCGCAGTCGAAGTATCGTACATTTCAAAATATCGCCAGTTGGCGTGAACTGTTGGTACCATTGGATTTTTCGGATGAATGACTAAGGATAATCCACACGCAAAAAAATCGGCTTCGCCAACATTAAACATTTTTTGCATGGCTTCGGGCAATTTTCCATGCACTGCCGAAATATTTACACCGCCTTTTTCGATTACATCGCCATTTTCTATAACTCGCGTTCTTCCGCCGCCGCCTTCGGGTCGTTCCCAAATATCTTCACGGAATTTGGCTTTGCCTTCGACAGCTTCTAATCCAGCAACGATTTGGTCTTGAAGGTTTTGTATGTATTGGTAGAATTTATTTTTCATTTTTCAATTCATATAATTCCATATTTAATGGCGATTCATTTGGCGGTGTATATTCGTTTAAAAGTGTTTTTTGCCAAATAAAATGACACTTTTGTGCAACCTTGACACTTGCAATATTGTCTTTATGAACAATTATTTGAAGCTTTTCGAGACCAATAATTTCAAATGCATATTCCGAAATTGCATTTATTGACCTTGACATAAATCCTTTATTTTCATATTTAAAATCGATACAATAGGCAAATTCTCCTTGTTTAATTTCCCAATTTATTTCTTTGATTATAACAATTCCAGCAATTAAATTACTGATTGATTCTTTTATTGCAAATGTATATTCTGATTTCGATTCATATTCATTATTTTTATCAATAATATATCTCTGAGAAGATTCAAAAGTTGTATTTTTTGATAAAGTTACCGGAAAATATCGTTTGAATCTTTCAGAATTTGATACCATCATTTCAGATAAACTTTTCGCATCTTCGGTTTTTAAATAATCAATATGAAATGAATTTAAATTTATCATTGTTTTAAAATTAATTCTTCTTTTTTTCTAATCCTGCAAGGTCTTTTTTGACCTTGTAGGTCAATCTTTTTAGTTTATAAAAATACCTAAAAGGTCTAAAAAAACCTTGCAGGAGAATCTTTATTACTCAAAGGTATATTTTTCATTCAAAAAATCATTTTTTTGATTGTGACAAAAAATAAAATTTTCTAATCCGTCAAATAATTCTAAAACCTCTTCTCTTTCTAATTTAGTCTCTTTACTTGATAAATAAGATTGATATGACGAATACTTGAATTTTGTGAAATCTAAATTTAAATGATGTTTTGGATTAAGATGTATATAAGTAATCAAATGTTTTAAATAATTTTCATCATCTAACCTTTTTCTTTTAAAATGTTTTTCAAAAAGGCTACCAGTTCTATTGTTTTCTTTATTAAATGCTTTGGCATACGAATTAAAAAAATTTGAAAATCCTTGAGTCACAATTTCAGGTTCATCGTTTAATCGAATTACGAAATGGAAATGATTGTCCATTAAACAATAAGCGAAGATTGAAATTTTATTAATTAAATATTTAGAGAATTGATTTAAGAAAAAAATTTTATTTTCATTGGTTTCAAAAATATTTGTTCCATTTATACCTTTATTGTAGATATGATAGTAATTGTCTTTTTCTAAAACTTCTAATTTCATTTGATGATCTTTTTCGTTTCGCAATCCTGCAAGGTTTTTTTAACCTTGTAGGTTTTCTTGTTCAACAAATTCTTAATATTTATACCTACAAGGTTAAAAAACCTTGCAGGAAAACCCAAAACCACTAATTATATTCCTTCACAGCATCCACAAATGCTTTCGCGTGATCCACAGGAATATTAGGTAAAATGCCGTGACCCAAATTCACAATATATTTGTCTTTTCCGAATTCGTCAATCATTTCGTGCACCATTTTTTTGATGGTTGGAATTGGCGATAACAATCTCGAAGGGTCAAAATTTCCCTGTAACGTAATATTTCCACCAGATAAATAACGCGCATTTCTAGGTGAGCAAGTCCAATCTACACCAAGAGCGGATGCTTTACTTTTTCCCATTTCACCCAAAGCAAACCAACAACCTTTTCCAAAGACAATTACTGGTGTAATATCCGCCAAGGCTTCGATGATTTGATTGATGTATTTCCATGAAAATTCTTGATAATCAACTGGCGATAGCATTCCGCCCCAAGAATCAAAAATTTGAATGGCGTTGCAACCTGCTTTTACTTTTTCGATTAAATAAGCAATAGTTGTGTCGGTTATTTTTTGCAATAAAACGTGTGCCGCAACTGGATTCGAAAAACAAAATCCTTTGGCCATGTCAAAACTTTTAGAGCCTTTTCCTTCTACAGCATAACACATAATTGTCCACGGCGAACCAGCAAAACCAATTAACGGTACTTCTTCATTCAACATTTCTTTCGTTAATTTAATGGCATCAAAAACATAACCTAACGTTTCGTGAACATTTGGAACAACAACGCGTTCCACATCTTGAATGGTTCGAATTGGATTAGGCAAAAACGGCCCAAGATTTTCTTTCATCAAAACTTCAATTCCCATGGCTTGTGGCACAACGAGAATATCCGAAAATAAAATAGCAGCATCTGGCGCAATTCTACGAATGGGTTGCACCGTGATTTCCGAAGCCAATTCTGGTGTTTGACAACGTGTAAAAAAATCGTATTTATCACGCAAAGCAATGAATTCTGGTAAATATCTTCCCGCTTGACGCATCATCCAAACTGGTGGACGTTGAACTGTTTCGCCTTTTAGCGCTTTTAGGAATAAATCGTTTTTAATCATTTTTGTTTATGTTTAGACTTGACAGGTTTTTAAAACCTGTCAAGTGTCTGGAAATTTATAAATATTTTTCGATGCAACTCTCAATCACATCTTCAATAGTTGGATTTTCGGCAATAATTATATTTTTTGTGATTTTGTGTAATGCAGTTGCAGTAGTTTCCCCAATGCAAAAACAAGTTTCCGTTTTTATTTTATTGTCTATTAAATAACTTTCCACGCCAGAAGGACTAAAAAACAATATACCATCAAATTTTTCTTCTTTTGAGATTTTAAAAGGAGCCAATTTTGTTTGATAGACTTCTATTTCATTAAATTTTATTTTAGCATCTTTGAGTGCTTTTGGCAAAGTTTCTTTTCGTAAATTTCCACTAAAAAAAGTAAATGACTCTTTAGAGTAGATTAATGTTATAATTTCTGCCAGTTCAGAGGCATAATCCATGTAAACATCTGCTACAAAGCCATTTTGTTCTAATAATTCTTTGGTTTTTATACCCACACAAAAAACGGGTTTTGTTTTTAGTTTTTCCCAATCGAGTTGTTCCGTCAAACTTAAAACCGCATTTTGACTACTGAAAATTAGATTTTGGTTAATGTTTTTTAATTCGAAATTATTATTTTCTATTTGGATAAAATCTTCTTCCAGAATGTCAATATCAGCATCAATAAATACTTGCCTTTGTTCTGATGATAATGTTTTTGTGGATAATATGCTTTTTTGCTTCTCCATTATTTTTTTACATTATCCTTTATATTTTTCATCAATTCAGTTCCGCCATTAGTAAGAATTTCTTGGGCTAAATTATAGCCTAGTTTTTTCCATTCTTCGATTGGGACAATTTTTTCAACCTCAATTTTTTGTTTTCCATCGATGGATAATAAAATGCCTTTAAACGAAATTTCATCTTCATTGAAGATAGCCAATGCGCCAATTGGTGCTGTGCAACCACCTTCTAAAGTGCGAAGAAATTGACGTTCTATATAGGTACAAATATCGGTTTCCAGATTGTTTAATTCGGCAACAGCTTCTTTACAAAATTCGTCATTTTGCATCGCATGAATGACCATGGCGCCTTGTGCTGGTGCAGGAATCATCCAATTTAAATCGATAAAATTTTCTGGTTTAATGTTAATTCTTTCCAATCCAGCTGCGGCAAATATGGCTCCGTTCCAATTGTTGTCTTTCAATTTCTGCATTCTGGTATTTACATTTCCGCGCAAATCGACAACTTTGTGATTCGGATATTTGTTGAGCCACATGGCTTGACGACGTAAACTTCCAGTGGCAATTGTTGCTTCTGAATCTAGAAAATTAAGATTATCGTTGTAAACTAAAATATCTTTTTCGTTGGCACGTTTCAAAACTGCACCTTGCATTATTCCAATTGGCAAAGCAGTTGGAACATCTTTCATCGAATGGACAGCAATATCAATCTGGCTATTTATCATAGCAATATCTAGCGTTTTGGTAAAAATTCCCGTAATTCCGAGTTCGTAAAGCGGTTTGTCTAACAATAAATCGCCTTGAGCTTTTACCGCAACAATTTCGGTTTTGTGTCCTAAATCGTTGAGTAATTTCTCGACTGTTTTGGCTTGCCAAAGTGCAAGTTCACTATCACGAGTTCCTATTTTTATTGTTTTTTCTGCCACAATTTGGTGCAATTTTTTTACCGCAAATTCACAATTTTTAGAATTTGTGAATTTAAGTTGATTTTTTATTTTGAATTATAATTGAAATATTTTATTAATGTAATTGATGCTTTCATCAACCATTGTATCTTCATCTTTTAAATGATTTGCAAAATGGTTGGTTATTTTTTGAATGATGCGGTTACTTATAAGTTCTGCTTGTTCTTCATCAAACGAAGACAGTTTTTTTCGTTGAAAATTCAATTCTTTTTCTTTAATTGTATTCAATTTTGCTTTCAAAGCATGAATTGTCGGCGCATATTTTCTACCATTCATCCAAGCAATAAATTCATCTTTAATTTCTTCGATAATGGCTTCAGCGGCAGGAATATGTTGTTTTCTTTTAACAAGAGTTTCATCAGTAATTTGAGATAAATCATCCAAATGAATTAAAGTTACATATTCTAGATCTTTTACATTCTCGTGAACGTTTTTTGGAATAGATAAATCCAGAATTAGTAATGGTTTTTTTAAATTCAAAATTGCTTTATCTATTGTTGGATTTTGCGCTCCTGTTGCTACAACCACAACATCTGTTTTTTGAAGTTCAAGTTGCAAATCGGCATAATCTTTTACAATTAAATTGAGTTTTCCAGCCAATTTTTCAGCTTTATCTTTGGTTCTATTTATTAAAGTAATGTGTTCATTTTTAGAATGTTTCACTAGATTTTCGCAAGTATTTCTCCCAATTTTTCCTGTTCCGAAAAGCAAAATATTTTTTTCTTTAATATTTTCAACATTTTTCAAAATGTATTGAACCGAAGCAAATGAAACGGAAGTAGCACCTGATGAAATTTCAGTATCGGTTTTTATTTTTTTGCTTGCTTGAATTACGGCGTTTACCAATCTTTCCATAAAAGCATTAGCCAAACCAAGCAATTTACTTTCATTAAAAGCAATTTTTATTTGACTTATAATTTCAAAATCGCCCAAAATCTGACTGTCTAGACCGGTTCCTACTTTAAATAAATGTGAAATTGCTTCTTGATTTTTGTATACATAAGCTACTTTCTGAAAATCCTCTACAGTTCCGTTAGAATTTTCGCAAAGCAACTTTATTAATTGAAATGGGTGTTGTGCAAAACCGTAAATTTCGGTTCTGTTGCAGGTTGAAGTAACGATTAAACTTTCTATTCCTTCTTCTTTGGCTTGTAGCAATAAGTTGGATTTAGATTGTGAGTCAATGCTAAATTTCCCTCTTATCACAGCATCGGCTTTCTTGTAATTTAGCCCAATGGCATAAAAAGAAACGTGCTTTGACATTGTATTATTCTCCATAGTTTTCACTTCAAGTAAAAAGCTCAACAAAAGTATTACTATCGTGTTTACAAAAATAACGCTAGAAGGTCTATTTGTGTCGCTTAAAGATTTTTATAATTAAAAGTGTCTTTTTATCGTTATTTCTTTTAAATTTGTATTAAAATCAACACTTTTGAATTTATTAATTTAGAACAATTCTAAATAAATATTTCACTTTTGATTTTTATTTACTAAAAAAAATATCGCTGTGGGTTCTAGAGAAGAAATAAAAATTGATGACGATTTTATTTTAATTCGTTTTCAAAACGATTCCGACGAGAAAATTTCGTTTGAACGTCAAGTCCATAACGGCTTGATTCAATTTCATTTTGGTTTAAAAGGCAATGCCAAATTTATTTTCAATCAAGGGAATTACACTTTGGATTTGAAGGAAGAAAAATCATTATTGTTTTACAATCCACAGAAAGAATTGCCATTGCATTTGGAAATTGCGCCAAAATCATGGGTGATTTCTATTTTGGTATCAATTAAAAAGTTTCATGGATTATTTTCTACCGATGCAGAACACATACCATTTTTGAGTGATGAAAATCGAGACAAAAAATATTACGGCGAAGAAAACATTTCGCCATCCATGGCCATTGTATTAAATCAAATGTTTCATTACAACTTGAATCCATCAATCAAAAATTTGTATTACAAAGGCAAAGGATACGAATTGTTGAGTTTATTTTTTAATAGAAATGAAGATCCAAACGCAGAGCAATGTCCCTTTTTAATTGATGAAGAAAATGTATTAAAAATAAAAAAAGCCAAAGAAATCATTATTGCCAATATGGCCGAACCACCAGGATTGCAGGAATTAGCCGATCAAATAGGGTTGAATATTAAAAAACTAAAAATGGGCTTCAAGCAAATTTATGGCGATACGGTTTACGGGTTTTTGTTTGATCATAAAATGGAACACGCAAGGAAACTGCTGGATTCTGGCTCGTATAATGTCAATGAGGTAGGATTGAAAATTGGGTATAGTACAGGAAGTCATTTTATTGCGGCTTTCAAAAAGAAATTCGGAACCACACCGAAAAAATATTTAATGGCTTTGAATGTGAATATTTAATTGGCACATCAAACAAGAAATAAATAATTGTTAATCATAAAAATTAAAAAGTAAGAATAATTACTTTTAACAAAAATTAAATTTTATAATGAAAGGAGTATTACTCGTAAATCTTGGTTCGCCAGAAAGCCCAACCGCAAAAGATGTAAAGCCGTATTTAGATGAGTTTTTAATGGATCGATTTGTTATTGATGTGCCATTTTTACTGCGAGCCTTATTGGTTCGAGGCATCATTTTGCAAACACGTCCCAAAAAATCGGCTGAAGCCTATGCCAGAATTTGGACAGATGAAGGTTCGCCATTAATTGTGATTTCTAAAAAAATGCACAAAAAAGTGCAAAGTCTAGTAGATATTCCCGTCGCTTTAGCCATGCGTTATGGCACAATAACTATCATGAAAGGTTTGCAAGAACTCAAAGACAAAGGTGTAACAGAAGTGATGCTTTTTCCTATGTATCCGCAACATGCCATGGCTTCAACCACAACAATTATAGTTTTGGCTGAAGAGTTGCGAGCCAAACATTTTCCAGAAATGAAATTTACTACGGTTCCAGCATTTTATAACAAACCAGATTATATCAAGGTTTTGGCAGAAAGTATTAAAAAACACTTGGAAGGATTCGAATATGATCAGTTGCTGTTTTCTTACCACGGAATTCCAAAACGCCATATTCGGAAGACAGATATTACCAAATCGCACTGCAAAATTGATAGAACTTGTTGCAGTACACCAAGTCCAGCACATGAGTTTTGCTACAGTCACCAATGTTACGAAACTACAAAATTGGTAACGGAATATTTAAACATTCCAAAAGAAAAGTATAGCCAAACATTTCAATCAAGATTGGCTGGAGACAAATGGTTGACGCCTTATACTGACATAGAAATTAACAAAATGCCAGAAAAAGGCATAAAAAAACTAGCGGTTGTTACGCCAGCATTCGTATCCGATTGTTTAGAAACTCTCGAAGAAATAGCCATGGAAGCCAACCACGAATTCAAAGTTCATGGTGGCGAAGAGTTTATGGCGATTCCGTGTTTGAATGATGAAGATGCTTGGTGTGAGTTAGTTGCCAGTTGGGTTGAAGAGTTTAAGAATAATAAAAACTAAACTCAATTTTATTTAAGTATGGTTTTTAAGTAAATTTTAAACTTAAACTAAATTAAGTTTAATTTTTATAATTTTTTTTAAACTAATTAATTCTATATTTGTAAAAATTATGAATATTCAAAAATGAAAAGCTTTATATCAGGCAAATACATAAGTCAAGGTTACTATAAAAGTTTTCAACCAAATCTAATTAATAAGAATTGGCAAGTAGATGAAATGTCTGTTTTACAATTGTTAAGTAAAGCGGATCGTTTTTTAGGTAGATTGGATATGTATTCGGAATACGTGAATATTGACCTTTTTATAAGAATGCACATCGCTAAAGAGGCGACGCAATCTTCAAAAATTGAAGGAACACAAACAAATGTTGAAGATGTTTTTTTAAATAAAAAAGATATTTCTGAAGAAAAAAGGGACGATTGGGAAGAAGTTCAAAATTATATAAACGCAATGAACGAAGCTGTTAAACTGTTGCACACATTGCCCTTTTCTTCGAGATTAATAAAACAAACCCATAAAATATTACTCCAAGGAGTTCGTGGAAAGCATAAACTACCCGGAGAATATCGCTCCAGTCAAAACTGGATTGGTGGCGCAAGTATTGACGATGCAGTATTTGTTCCACCAAGTTATACAGAAATAAACGAATTAATGTCGGATATAGAAAAGTTTGCAAATGACGAATTAAATCCATTACCAGATTTAATAAAAATTGCAATAATTCATTATCAATTCGAAACCATTCACCCGTTTTTAGATGGAAACGGGCGGGTTGGTAGATTGATTATCACATTGTATTTGGTCGACAAAGGAATTTTGAAGCAACCAATTCTTTATTTATCTGATTTTTTTGAAAGAAACAGAATGTTATATTATGATAATTTGATGCGAGCAAGAACGCATAACGACATCAATCAATGGTTGAAGTTTTTCTTGACAGGAGTTATAGAAATCGCAAAAAATGGGGTTGAAACTTTTAATGGAATTATGCAATTGCAAAAAAATCTGGATTTAAAGATAAAAACATTAGGAATCAGAAGTGTTGAAGCGCAAAAAATCATCGATTTTCTCTATACAAACCCTATTATTGATGCATCAATGGTAGAAAAAATCATTAATAAATCTAAAGCAACGCATTACAAACTCATTGCAGATTTAGAAAAATTAGAAATAATAAAAGAAATTTCGGGAGCACAACGAAATAAATTTTATGTGTTTAAAGATTATCTAGATTTATTTAATAGTAAATAATAATGGAACTATACAATTACCTAAAATCGCTACACTTAATTTTTGTAATCACATGGTTTGTGGGATTATTTAACATTGTCCGCTTATTTGTATATCAAATTGAAGCTAACGAAAAACCATCGCCAGATCGTGAAATTATACTTTCTCAATTTAAAATAATGTCCTACAGATTGTGGTACATTATTACTTGGCCAAGTGCCATTTTGGCTAGTATTTTTGCGTTTTGGATGTTATTTTTTACGCCTTTGGGACAAGCTTGGTTGAAAATGCCTTGGATGCACGTGAAACTTGGCTTTGTTTTTGTGCTGTATTTATATCATTTAAAATGCCACCAAATTTTTAGGCAATTACAAAATGAAAAATTCAAATATTCTTCCAATTACATGCGTATTTGGAATGAAGGCGCTACCATTATTCTTTTTGCAGTAGTATTTTTGGTGGTTTTGAAAAATGCAGTGAATTGGATTTATGGAGTTATCGGAATTATTCTATTTTCAATTTTGTTAATGTTAGGATTCAAATTTTACAAACACATTCGAGAAAAATCAAAAAGTTAGTGAATACTGTTTTATCTATTAAAAGTTGGTCGTTGCGGGTTAGAATTTTTCTTTCCATGATTCTTATTACAATTATTTCTTCAATATTAATTGCGGGTGTTTCTATTCTTCAATTTCAAATTGAAAATAAGGAATACCACCAAGAAAGATTAGAAAGAAAAGAGAAGCAAATTAAAGAACATATAATTTATGTACTTTCAAAAACGCCACATCCATTAATTACTCAAAATATTCCTGCTATTTTTCAGTCAAGAATTTTTGAAATTTCAGACATTCACAATCTAGTAATTAATATTTATGATTTAAAAGGAAGGCTCATTATTAATTCTAATGCGCCTAACATTGAAGGACAATTGTCGCCTCTTATTCCAACTTATATTCTTGAAAATGTTAAGCATTCCAAAGACAATCGTTTCGTTACTTTGGCAGAAAAGGAAGGTGATAAATACAGATATTCCTATAGCTATTTAATGGATTATATCGAAAAAAAACCTATTGGAATATTAAAACTCCCTTACAAAGAAGACGATACTTTTTATAAAAACGAATTAGAAAAATTTTTATCAATTTTCGGATTGGTTTACATTGGCATGATAATTATATCAATTTACATTGCTTATTATTTATCGAGATTTATTACCAAATCTTTAAAAACTATTGCCGATAAATTGACAGAAACTAGTTTAACACAAAAAAATAAAAAAATTGAATTAAAAAGCAATAGTTATGAGATTGATCGCTTGGTGCAATCCTATAATAATATGATTGATGAACTTGAAGAAAGTGCCAACAAATTGGCGCAAAGTGAAAGGGAAGAAGCTTGGCGCGAAATGGCTAAGCAAGTAGCACATGAAATCAAAAATCCGCTCACACCTATGCGTTTAACAGTTCAAAGTTTCCAACGAAAATTTGATGTAAATGATCAAAATGTAAATCAAAAATTAGACGATTATTCCAAAACTTTAATCCAACAAATAGACACCATGAGCGCCGTAGCGTCGGCATTTTCGAACTTTGCATCAATGCCAGCACAACAAAATGAAACTTTGAATGTGGTCGACATAGTTGATTTGACACTTGATATTTTTAACGAAGAATACATAGAATTCAATGCCGATTCTGAAGAAATTATTACCAAGATTGACAGAACGCAACTCATTAGAATAATTACCAATTTGGTTAAAAACGCCATTCAAGCAATCCCAGAAGAACAAGAAAACAAAACCATTGTTGTTTCCGTTCGAAAAGAATTTAACCATGCTGTAATTTCTGTGAAAGATAACGGAAAAGGAATATTAATTAAAGATTTTGATCGTATTTTTGAACCAAAATTCACCACGAAATCTAGCGGAATGGGACTAGGTTTGGCAATTATTAAAAATATTATAGAAAATTACAACGGAACTATTACATTTGAATCACAATTAGGAAAAGGAACCACTTTTATAGTGTCACTTCCAATAATTAAACAATAAATAATCAAATTATGGCATTAGAAAATATAATTATCGAGCACGAAAAAGGGATTGCAACTATTTTTATTAATCGTCCAGAAAAATTAAATGCTTTAAATAAAGCAACCATTCAAGAACTACACGAAACTTTAAAACTGGCAGAACAAAATCCAGAAATAAAAGTTATCGTTATAACTGGAAGTGGTGAAAAAGCTTTTGTGGCTGGTGCCGATATTTCAGAATTTGCTCATTTTTCTGACGAAGAAGGGGCAACATTGGCAAGAAAAGGACAAGAAATTTTATTTAATTTTATAGAAAATTTAAAAACGCCAGTAATTGCTGCTATCAATGGATTCGCTTTGGGTGGCGGACTAGAATTGGCAATGGCTTGTCATTTTCGCATAGCTTCAGAAAATGCTAAAATGGGATTGCCAGAAACATCATTGGGCGTAATTCCTGGTTATGGTGGTACACAACGCTTGCCGCAATTGGTTGGCAAAGGACGCGCCATGGAAATGATTATGACCGCAGGAATGATTGATGCTCAAACAGCAAAAGCCTATGGATTGGTCAATCACGTAGTACCACAAGCAGATTTGTTTGCTACCTATAATCAATTAGCTGACAAAATCATGAGAAATTCTCCCATAGCAATTTCAAAAGCAATTGAAGCAATAAATGCCAATTTTAAAGATGGTGTAAATGGTTTTGATGTCGAAATTAGGACTTTTGGAGAATGTTTTGCCACTGATGATTTTAAAGAAGGAACTAATGCTTTTTTGGAGAAAAGAAAAGCTGAATTTAAAGGGCAATAAATACGTTAAATATCAAAATATTATACTTTTTCGATATCGTAATATCAAATTATCATACTTTTTTGATATCGTAATATCAAATTATTATACTTTTTTGATATTGTAATATCAAATTATTATATATTTGTATTTTAAATAAATGCAAAATGATAGCCAGAATCCAACAATCACAAATAGATTCCTACCTTTTTAAAGGAAAAGCAATACTTATATTTGGAGCCAGACAAGTAGGAAAAACTTCTTTAATAAAGAATACTATTAAAAACAAATCATTTATTTGGCTTAATGGAGATGAACCAGACACACAACAATTATTGGAAAATATTACTTCGGATAGGCTAAAAGCTATTATTGGAACCCATTCAGTTTTAGTTATTGATGAAGCCCAAATGATTCATAACATAGGATTATTGATAAAAAGAATGGTGGACAATTTTCCTGAAATTCAAGTTATTGCTTCTGGAAGCAGTGCCTTTGAATTGGCCGATAAAACCAAAGAAAGTATGGTTGGTCGTAAAGAAGAACTACAACTTTTTCCTTTGAGTTATTCAGAAATGGTAAAACATACTAATTTTGTTGAAGAAACGAGACTAATAAATCATCGTTTGGTTTATGGATATTATCCAGAAGTAGTTATTAATTTAGGAAATGAAGAAAAAATCTTGAATGATTTAACAGAAGGGTTTTTGTATAAAGATATTTTGAATCTGGAAGGTATCAAAAAATCTTCAACATTACAAAGATTGGCACAAATGCTTGCATTTAGAATTGGTTCTGAAATTAGCACCAATTCTTTGGGCAACGATTTGGGAATAAATCGGTTAACTGTTGAAAAATATATAGACATTCTCGAAAAAAACTTTATTGTTTTTAGTTTAAATGCCTTTAGTAGCAATCAAGACAATGAAATTAAAAAGAGCAAAAAAGTTTATTTTTGGGATAATGGTTTGCGAAATAGAATCATTAAAAATTTTAAACCCATAGAACTTCGCGATGATTTCGGAGCATTATGGGAAAATTTTGTAATTAGCGAAAGAAAAAAGAAATTATTTTATGAAAACCAGTACAAAGAAACTTATTTCTGGCGCAATACCCAACAAGCTGAAATTGATTTTCTAGAAATAAAAAATGATGAAATTGACGCGTTTGAAATAAAATTCAATCCCAAAGTAAAAGTAAAATTCACAAAATCATTTACAGAAAAATACCATCCAAAAACAACGCAAGTGATTCACAAAGAAAACTTTTGGGATTTTTTACTGTAAAATTATATTTTAACTCGAAAAGAATAGCCCAATGAAACAAAATATTTTGGTGAAATAGCTGAAAATCCAATACCTCCCGAAACATCCAACTGATGATTTGGATTAAATAAGTAACAAAAGCCCGCATCAAAACGGTGGTCGGGTTTTTCCAATTGAGGAATAAATCCATATAATTCAACATAACCACTAATTTTTTCTGAAAAAGTATAACCTGTTGTTAAGGTATAAATAAAAGTGGGTTGTGCGGTTTCACCATTCCATTCTGAACCAATATTGTAACTCAAAGATTGATTTTTGCTGATGGTATGTTGCATTGTAAATCGAAATTCTGGTGTATAATATTGTTTTATATATTCTGATGATGCTAATTTTGGAACTACTATATGACCAATAAAAGAAGTTAAAGGAATTAATCCCTTTTCCTCGAAAAGTCTTGATTTAAATCCAATTAAAATTGGATTAAATCCTGAATTTCTCTCAGAATAATTCCTATTTACCAAATATTCTGTAATCAACCGCAATTCAAAATGATCATTAATTCCGAAACGAGTCAATATAGTAGGCGCAACAATTTCTTTAAAGTTTTCATTCGTTTTTTCATAAGAAAATCCGTTCTCAAATTGAAAATAATGTGTGGGAACTATAAAAGGACATTCTGTTTGGTCAGGTCTATCGGTTTGAATTGATGGCAAATCCTGCCCAAAGCAATTGTATGTAAAAAACAACAAACAAATAATATTTTTAGTTTTCATAAAATTAAATTTAGACAAAACTAAAAATATTATTTTACAAAACTAAATTTTTTGCATATATTTGAATTTTAAATATTTAAAAATGGGTAAATCATTAGAAGAAGTAAACCAAACGGTTGCCACACAAGGTAAAACAACCATTTTCAGAAAAATATTGGCATTTTTCGGCCCAGCCTACTTAATTTCTGTAGGATATATGGATCCGGGAAATTGGGCAACAGATTTGGCTGGCGGAAGTCAGTTTGGCTATTCCTTGCTTTGGGTTTTATTAATGAGCAATATTATGGCGTTATTACTGCAAAGTTTAAGCGCTCGATTGGGAATAGTTACGCAACGGGATTTGGCACAAGCATCTCGTGAAACATATTCAAAATTTATTAATTATATTTTGTATTTTCTTGCCGAAATTGCAATTGCCGCTTGCGATTTGGCAGAAGTATTGGGAATGGCAATTGGACTTAATTTGCTTTTCGGAATTCCACTCATACAAGGAGTGGTAATAACTGTTTTAGATACTTTTTTGTTATTATTTCTAATCAATAAAGGCATCAGAAAAATGGAGGCATTTATTATTGCCTTAGTAGCTATTATTGGATTTTCTTTTGTGTTTGAAATGATTTTTGCACAGCCAGAAATAAAAAGTGTTTTGTCTGGATTAATTCCTAGTATACCAAGCGAAGCAGCACTTTATATTGCTATTGGCATTATTGGTGCAACCGTTATGCCACATAATTTATACCTACATTCCTCCTTAGTTCAAACCCGAAAATTTGACCGAAGTAAGGCCGGAATCAAACAAGCCTTAAAATATAATTTTATAGATTCTACCATTGCTTTAAATTTGGCATTTTTTGTAAATGCGGCCATTCTAATATTAGCAGCAGCTACTTTTTATAAAAACGGATTATTTGAGGTGGCAGAAATTCAAGATGCACACCAACTTTTGGCACCCATGTTAGGAACAAAATGGGCACCAATTTTGTTTGCTGTAGCTTTGATTGCTGCTGGACAAAGTTCGACTATAACAGGAACGTTGGCTGGTCAAATTATTATGGAAGGCTATTTGAATTTACGCATTCAACCTTGGGTTCGACGCATTATTACTCGATTAATTGCGATAGTTCCAGCAGTCATTGTGATTTCGATTTTTGGCGAAAGCGTCACAGGAAAAATGTTGATTTTAAGTCAGGTCATTTTAAGTTTGCAATTGGGTTTTGCCATTATTCCACTGATACATTTTGTTTCTGATAAATCTAAAATGAAAGGTTTTCACATCTCAAAAACCACTCAAATTGCTTCTTGGATTGTTGCTTTAATTATAGTTTCGCTCAATGCAAAATTGGTTTTCAATGAAATTCAAGGTTGGTTGCAAAGTTCGAGTAATCCAGTAATTCTTTGGCTCACAGTTGTTCCGCTGGCTTTTGGCTTTTTAGTTTTGCTGCTCTACATTGTTTTTAAACCATTTATTACAAAGGCAAAACACAATATTGACAATCATTCGCCACACAATTTGCAACTAAAATTTTCGCAGACTGGAAGCTATACAAAAAAGAATATTGCCATTTCTGTAGATTTTTCTTCCGCTGATGAAATTGCAATTAATAGCGCATTCGAATTGGGTGGCATGGATGCAAATTATACTCTTATTCACGTAGTTGAAACTGTTGGCGCTATTATTTATGGAGATAATATTGACGATCACGAAACCATTATTGACGAAAAATTGCTAAAAGAATATAAAGATATGTTGACTCATAAAGGATTTAAAGTCAATACGAAACTAGGTTTTGGAAAACCAAATGCTACAATTGCCAAGATTATCAATGAGTCAAATTTTGATGTTCTTGTCATGGGAACTCATGGACACACAGGTCTTAAAGATATTTTGTTTGGAACAACAGTCGATAAATTGAGACACAAAATATCAATACCATTATTTATAGTAAAAAATTAAATCGGGACATTACATTATAGTATTGTTTGGGCTAAACCAATTTTTAAAATTCAATCGAATGACTGCATCTGAAGAAAATTATATTAAAGTTATTTATCATTTGTCTCATGTGTCGCCAAAAGGCGTAAACACAAATGCTATTGCCGGAATGATAGAAACCAAAGCTTCTTCAGTAACAGATATGATTAAAAAATTAACAGAAAAAGGTCTTTTAATTTATCAAAAATACCAAGGTGTAAACTTAACAGAACATGGTTTATTGACTGCTAAAATGATTGTTAGAAAACACAGATTGTGGGAAGTTTTTTTGGTTGAAAAACTACAATTTTCTTGGGATGAAGTACATGAAATTGCTGAGGAATTAGAACACATAAAATCTGAAAAACTAATCAATAAATTAGATGCTTTTTTGGGCTTTCCGACCGAAGATCCTCATGGTGACGAAATCCCAAATAAAAAAGGCGAAATCCTCATTATAGACAAAAAATTATTGTCTGACGGATTGGTTGATAAAAAATATATTTGTATTGGTGTAAAAGATACATCTAAAGAGTTTTTACAATATTTAGACAAGCAAAAAATTTCTTTAGGCACGAAACTAAAAATTGTTCAAAAAGAAATTTTTGACAATACTTTTACAGTCAAAATTAACGATAAAACAGTTACTATTTCAAATAAAATCGCTACTAATTTATATGTTAAATAGGTAAAGAAGACTTTTGTAAAAATCTACAATAATGAATGTTGTTTTATTTTCTTGTATTCATAAGCTTTTGTTATTAAATTAGGTATATATTTGTTGAACAAACTTTAATAGTCAACTTAAATTATTGCTATTTGGTTTGTTATTAGTATCAAAAGATCCATATTAGGTAAATTTGATTTTGAAATTAGCAAATCTAAAAAATAATAACATGAAAAATATAATCCTATCATTTATCATTCTATTCGGTATTTCTGCTTGTTCTCAAAAAAAAAACAGTGTGAGTAAATCTGAAATTTTTACTCAAAAAGTCATCAAGAAAAAAGGAACCCAACTTGTATTGAAAAGTGTTGTTAATGACTCTCGTTGTCCAGAAGGTGTAAATTGTATTTGGGCAGGTGAAATTGAAATTATTGTTTCTGTTTACAAAGACAATAATTTTGTAAAAGATGAAAATATTTTACTTTCTCCAAAATTATACAAAGAAAATTTGGCTTGGTTCGCAGATTATTATCCTTCCAAAAAAATAACCGAAATTGGTGTTTTACCCTATCCAAAAAACGGTGTTGTTACATATCCTAAAGATTATTTTGTAAAGATTTATTTTTAATTTCAATCCTATTAGTAAGAAAATATTATTCATTATTAAAAGAGTCAAATTTAGTTAAATTTGACCCTTTTATATTTTTCTAATTTCTACATATTGGTTTTCGAATTTATTAATTGTTTCTTTTTAACCCATTACAGTAATTATTTTTTTAAACAATTTTTTACAATTTTGTTTCACTAATGCTGTGAAGGATTCTTTACATTCAGACTTTAAAAACGGTAGACAGACAATTTGGTTTTAACTGACTTTATTTTTTAAGGGAAAAAATTAATTTGTAGTTAACCCGTTGGGTGTAATTTTTTTATAGCTAAATTATTATGATTTTGTAACACTAACTTGTTGAAGTGTCTTTTAATTGGCTCTTCGACAATCTCAGACTGACATTTACGTTTTAATATATTCTATTTTCAATAATAAATCATTTTTTTAGATAATTTAAGTAATTGAACCCAATGGGTTTGTAGTTAATTTAATTAATTCCATACGACGAATTCTTTTTACTAAATTTTAACAGAAATATAAGACAAATAATTACTTTTTTTAATACTCAGTTAAAACAAAAAGTCGTTTTTCAGGAATTTATGTCGTTTTTCAGCAATAGGATTGTTTATTCATTTTTAATTTTACAAATTAATTAGCTCTTTAAATTTAACTACAATAATCTTATACTTTATCTTACAATTGGTACGTTTTAGCAATTTTTATAAATAATCATTAACATCAGTTTTTATGTTTGGAATATGAATTGAAATTATTTTTGTTTCATTATAACATTTTAATTGATAAAATATTAAACCTATTAATTATTAACATTACAACTAAATTTTTAGAAACATGATGCAAATTATATCCATTATAAAAAAAGTATTCATTGGTATAATATTATTGAACCATTTTTTTAGTTATTCCCAACAAGAAATTCCTAAAAAAGTAGCAGAATTTATTTCTAAGAATACTAAATTCGAAACTATTTCAACTTTTCAATCATCAGATAACAAAGGTGGTATTGATATTTCAAAAACAGTCAATGAGGCAACTTTAGCAAAAATAAATCTTGAACAAGTTAATAAAATTATTACGAATAAATATCACAATATTGAAATTGAAATTCCGTATCAAGGAAAAACAATTAATGTTCAGTTGTATCAGGTAGATATTTATGCTGAAGGATTTCATGTCGATACGGATAAAGAAAAAAACATAAACTATCAAAAAGGCATTCATTATCGGGGTATTGTAAAAGGCGATGAAAAGTCTGTTGCCTCTTTTAGTTTTTTTAAAGATGAATTCTCTGGACTTGTTTCAAATGCAAATTTAAGTAATCTGACTATTGGAAAACTTCAAAAACCGAATAATATTGAAGATTATATCATTTATGCAGACTCAAATTTGAAAATACCCAAAAATTTTAAATGTAATGAATTAGAAAGTGATGGAGAAATTCAAGAAAAGAATATTATTTCAAGTCAAAACAAATCTTTAACTACAAAATGCGTAACTGTTTATTATGAAATGGATTACGATTTCTATTTAGCCAATGGAAGCAGTATCTACAAAACAACAAACTGGATGAGTGCCGCATTCAATAGTCTTCAAACTTTATATAATAATGATGGGATTTCAATTGCTTTTAAATCATTGTTTATTTGGACAACTCAAGATCCGTACCAAAGTGTTGGACCAACATCCGCAGAGTATTATAATAAGTTTGAGTCAATAAGACCAAATTTTGATGCCAATATGGGAATGCAAGTTGGTTTAAAAGATGGTGATTTGGGCGGAATAGCTGGTGGTATGCAAGATTGTAGTAGGGGTCGTAGCTACTGCAATTTGTATTTTGAGTATGATGCCATTCCGCTTTTTTCGAACACAATAAATCTAATGGCACATGAATTCGGGCACACACTTAGTTCACCTCATACCCATTCTTGTTCTTGGAATGGCAACAATACGCCCATAGACAATTGTCCATCTGTGGCATCATGGTATAGTCCAAGTGCAGAAGGATTTGCATGTTATGTTCCACCGGGTATAATACCTAGGGCAGAGAAAGGCACCTTTATGAGCTACTGCCAATTGGTGGATGTAGGTGTCAATTTTGCTAATGGTTTTGGTCCTCAACCCAAGCAGAGAATTATAAATTTTATTGAAAGCAGACCTTGTTTGGGTACAACTTGTATAAATACTTGTTTTAATAAAATCACAACTTCAAGTGTATCAAATATTACCAACACAACTGCAACAATAAGTTGGACTGAAGAAGCAAATGTTATTTCATCGGAAGTTTCAATCTTTCCTGTTGGTGAAACTTCGGGCAGTTGGATAACATTGACGACAAATCCTCAAATTATAACTGGACTTTTGCCAAATACATATTATAAAATTCTATTTAAAAATGGTTGTTCAGAAGGATTATTGGGCACCAAATCTATATTTACAACCAGCGGAGATTTTTGTTCAGGAATACAGTTAACAGATTCAGGTGGAGCCGCTGGAAATTATAAAAATAACGAAAATATTACCAGAACGATTATTCCTGGCGATACCAAAGCCCAAGCCAAAATTACATTTACTGAATTTGATTTAGAATTAAATCAGGATTACCTACATATTTATAATGGACCTGATGCAACTTTTAAAGAATTGACAAATTCAGGATTAACGGGTAATACAGTTCCAAAATCTATTACGTCAACAGCGATAGATGGATCTTTGACATTAAGATTTGAGTCCACCTCAAATAATGTCAAAGCAGGTTACTTAGCAACTGTGTCTTGTTCTGCTGGAACCATAGATTTTAGTTATTATCCAAATCCTACTATTGATTTACTTTCAATAGTTGCCAATATGAACATACAAAATGTTACAATTTATAATGTGGCGGGTCAATTATTATATGACAATCAAATGAATGATTCTGAAATAAATGTAGATATGACAAAATATGCCACGGGAACTTATTTCTTTAAACTCAAATTTGTCGAAAAGGAAGTCAATTTCAAAGTCTTAAAATTGTAAAATATGAAGTTTATTCCACTCATTTCAAATGCAATTAATTTTTATATTATTACCCAATCAACTAAAAAAAATACCATGAAAACTAAAATTTATTTATTGCTTTTTTTTCTATTTATACTGAATAGTTTTTCGCAAGAAACCAAAATGAATATTAAGGATTTTGTTAACTTTTCCGATTTGCCAGCAAAGACAAACGACACGCCAAGTTGGGCAAATCAGTTTTACACAAATCCAGATCAAATTAATGTCAATAAATTAAAAACAGATATTAATAATTGGGTTATAGCTGAAAAAAGAGAGAAAAAAGATAATGTAAAAAAAGAAAATAGAAGCGAACAAGAAAACGAACTCAAAGAAAATATCTCGGAAAATCCAATTGTTCGATTTGCAATAAATTTTGTAAAAAAAGTGCCTAGCAACTGGATAAATGATGCAGGATTTATTGTTATGCCTACAACAAATGCTTTTTTTAAAGAAGCTGATGATCAAGAAAAAAATAGAACCAGTAATTACAATAAAAACAATAATAAAAATGTTTCAGCTAATAACTGGTCACAAATTGGGTCTAAAGAAATAACGGAAAATGGTAAGCAAATTGTGAGTAGCACCAATATATATTTTATTAGTGTTGCACCATCGTCAACCAATATAAGACTGGCAAGTGGTGAAACAGGTTTGCTATACAAAACAACAGATGGTGGCGCCAATTGGTCAACTATATCAGAAAACACCGGCCCAAGCGCATTTCATCCAACAGATGTGAATAAAATTATTTTAGGCAGCAATCCGTTCAGATTAAGTTCAGACGGTGGGGCAACTTGGACAGTAAAACCAGTTACAGCAGAATGTAACGAAATTTTATGGTCAAATAATGGTACAACAATTCTAGCAGCCACAAACCAAGGTGTTTTCGTGTCTAGCGATGGCGGAATAAATTTCAGCATTAAACAAACTGGTTCATTTATGGATGTAGAATTTAAGCCTGGCAGTTCAACTATTGCTTATGCAATAAACAATGCAGGCGTTTTCTATAAAAGTACAGATGCAGGATTAACATGGGTGGTAAAACCTACCAACTACAATTCAAATAATAACAAAAATGGTTTTTTAATAGCCGTTTCGGATGCTAACCCAGAATTAGTGTGTATTGCTTCTTTAACTGGTACCACTTTTGATGTTGGTAATGCAGTAGAAATAATTAAAAGTACCAACAGTGGTGAAAATTTTGCACTACTTTCAAACTCCAGTATTGGTTATTCGCAAGGTTTTTACGATTTTGTTTTTGGTATTTCTCCTGCCGATGTAAACACCTATTTTTTTGGCATTTGCTCCTTTTATAAATCAACAGATGGCGGTTTAACATTTAATGCAATTGGTGGTTATAATCCACCTTTTGGAACCCACCCAGACATGCAAGATATGGTGCTTTTTGGAAATACTGTTGTGTTATCCACCGATGGCGGCGTGAGTGAATCTACCGATAGTTTCACAAGCCTAGATAACTGGAAAAGCACCTGCAAGGGCTTAGTTGGTTTGGATTATTGGGGATTTGATCTAGGTTTTAATACCGACCAAATGGGAGGTGGCAAATACCACAACGGTAATAATATGTTTAATCCAGAATGGAACAATGGAAAAGCATTACACCTTGGCGGTGGTGAAGAGGCGAATGGAAAAACCATTTTTAGCAGACCCAATTCAATGTTTTTTTCTGGTGTTGGTAAAAACTTTAAACAAATCGACATAACATATAACCCAAATTTTACGGTTACCTTTCCGTTTACATTAGAAAATAATCTATATTTATATGGAACGCGCAATAGCGATACCACCTCAAATACTATTGATAGTAATATTGTTTATTCAGGAACTGGAAATAGCATTATGATATCATATGACAATGGTGCAACTGGTCAAGTTCTAAAAAATTTCGGATCGCCAGTTTGGGATATAAAAACCACTCGAAAAGATTCCAAAGTGATTTATGTTATGACCGAAACTACTGGTCTTTGGAAAACTATTGATGGTGGTATAAATTGGACAAGTTGCAATATAACCCTAAATAATGTAGATTTAATACCTGAGGGACTTAAATGTCTTATTGATGTTTCACAAACAAATACCAATGAAATATGGTTAATCCATAAAAATTATTTTTCAGATGCAAAAGTTTTTAAAAGTACCGATGGTGGACAAGTTTGGACAGACTTGTTAACACCAACAATCAATAATATTGAACCAAGACAAATTCTACACCAATATGGTTCTGATGGAGGAGTTTATTTTATGGGAAGAATAGGTAGCGATGCCAAATGTTACTATAGAGACAACACAATGACCGATTGGGTTGAATACTCTGCCAATTTAATGACTAAAACATTAAACGGAAATGTTTTTTTAAAAGCAACTTACTTCAAAGAAAAATTAAGAGTCGCAGGCTCGCTAGGAGTTCAAGAGATTTCGTTTTATAAAAAAAGTAACCCTGTAGCACAACCAACCACCAATGTCAAAGACATTTGTGTAAACCAAGAAATAAAATTCAGCGATTATAGTATTTTGGATTATACAGGTGCCACTTGGGAATGGTCGTTTTCTAAAACACCAATTTATTTAAACGGTACAAGTGCAGGTTCAAGAGACCCAATTGTAAAATTTTTATCACCAGGAGTTGTAAATGCAACGTTAAAAGTAACCAACAGTTCAGGAATATCAGACACAAAAACGGTAACAAATTTTGTAACTGTAAATTATGACGCTGCTACTTGCTTAAACTTAAATTCTGATTTTGACTATGAAGTAAATTGCGTAAATACTATTCCAATTGCCCCAAGTATTGCTGTGGGAAGTCAAGGAATAGTTACGAATTTTAATGGTGCAACAACCGGAAAATTTTTAGTAAAACTGAATCTTTTTACCAATTGTCAAAATTTGACTGGCAATTTAACTGCCATGGTCAATTTAGATACCAATCAAATTAGTGTGATCCGTTATAGTCATTTTGATGATGGCGTTTTGCCAATACAAGTCACAGGAAACAATACCAACAATGTAACCAGTTTTAGCAATCGTTATGCACAGGTATCTTTTTCATTAATCAATAAAACATTATATCTAAACCATGTTTTCAATTATTGTGCATCAATTGGTCAGACTGGCAAAACTGTTACTTTACAAGAATCGTGTTGGCAACCTTACGGCACAACAGGTATTAGCAGTGGCGATTTTGCAGAATTACAAAAATGTGATAATCAAATCCCACAATCGGCAGCGGTTACAAACAATAGCGATATATTGGTAACAGATTTTGCCAATGCAACCACTGGTCTTTTTTATGTAAATCTAAATGCATTTACTTCTTGCAACAACGCTACCAATAATTTAAAAGCTATTGTAAACCTAGATTCAGACATAATACATGTGCTTGGATACCAACATTTTGCTTCAACAAATTCAGATATTGTTGGAAACGAAACCAGTTCTGTAACCAGCACATTGACTACAAATGCACAAGTAAATTATTTTATTAGCAACAATAAACTATATGTAAAAAGAATTTTTAATCCTTGTGGAAACGGAAATTTCAGACTCAACCCGTCTTGCTGGTCTGCAATGGACGACGATCAAAATGGAATTGATAATACACTTCAACCTTCAAATTGTAACAACACAATTTCTGGCAATGTAATAACGAATTCGAGTGCAAATCTCATTGAAGATTTTTCATCATTTGCACCAACACAAAAAGGAGTTTTTGTTACGCTAAACATCGGTACCAGTTGCAATAACACAACTGCAACTGCTTATTTGAATGTAGATTTAGATAATAATTTAATTCATGTCATCAATTATAAACATTTTGGATCAGCAACATTTTCGACTGTTTTAAACAATGATTCTCCAAATGTTTATTCTGAATCTGATGCAAACGGAAAATTGAAATTTTCTTTGATTAATGATAAATTGTATATTCAACGAGTGTCAACACCATGTGCAGGAAGTAATTATCAAATAACTAATTCATGTTTTTCATTGGCTTCAGACCAAGTTTTGGCAATGGAAAATTTCATTTCAAATTCTGCAACCAGCATTGTTGCTTTTCCGAATCCTACAACCAATTCATTTACTATTGATACAAAATCGAATGGTTCAGAATTTGGTTTAAGTATTTACAACATCGATGGTAAGTTTATCACCTCTAAATTTGAAAAAACAGCCGATAACTTGTTGCAAGTAAATATGGAACAATATGCTGAGGGTTTGTATTTTTTGATATTACATAATAAATCTGATGATAAATACAATTATTTGAAAATAATTAAAAAGTAAACCATGAAAACTAAAATTTATTTATTGCTATTATTTTTAATGACAATCAATAGTTTCTCGCAAGAAACCAAAATGAGTATTAAAGATTTTATAAATTTTTCTGATTTACCATCAAAAAATAGCGAAACACCAAGTTGGGCAAATCAATTTTATGACAATCCAGACCAAATTAATGTCAATAAATTAAAATCAGATGTTAACGATTGGGTTATTGCTGAAAAAAAAGAAAGAAAAGATAAAGTTAGAAATGAAAATGAAAATGAACCAGAAAACGAACTTAAAGAAAGCGTATCAGAAAATCCAATTGTGCGATTTGCAATAAATTTTGTAAATAAAGTGCCTAACAATTATATAAATGAAGTTGGATTTATAAATATGCCAACTAGAGAAGCGTTTACAAAAGATGCTGAAAATCAGGAAAAAAGCAGAACCAATAACTATAACAAAACTAATAATAAAAATGTTTTAGTAAACAATTGGTCGCAAATTGGATCTAAAGAAATAGTTGAAAATGGTGAGCAAATTGTAAGTAGTACTTGTATATATTACATCAGTGTAGCGCCAACTTCAACAAATATTAGATTGGCAAGTGGCGAAACAGGTTTGGTATACAAAACAACGGATGGTGGTGCCAATTGGAACACTATTGCGCAAACACCTGGTCCTAGCGCATTTCATCCAACAGATGTAAATAAAATAATTTTGGGAAGCAATCCGTTCCGATTAAGTTCAGACGGCGGGGCAACTTGGACAGTAAAGCCAGTGGCAGCAATTTGTAACGAAATTTTATGGTCTAGTAGTGGCTCAATAATTCTAGCATCAACAAACCAAGGTATTTATGTATCTAACGATGGTGGATTAAATTTCAGCCTTAAACAAGCTGGCTCTTTTATGGATGTGGAATTTAAGCCAGGGAGTTCAACTATTGCTTATGCGGTTAACAATGCAGGCGTTTTCTATAAAAGTACAGACGGCGGATTAACATGGACAGTAAAACCTACCACTTATAATGTAAATATCAATAGAAAAGGTTTTTTAATAGCCGTATCGGACGCAAACCCAGATTTAGTATCTATTGCTTCTTTATCGGGTATAAATTTTGATACTGACAATAAAGTAGAATTAATAAAAAGCACGAACAGTGGCGAAAATTTTGCGTCACTTTCTGTTACTAACATTAAACATTCGCAAGGTTACTACGATTTTGTTTTTGGCATTTCTCCTGTTAATGAAAATACCTATTTTGTTGGCGTTTGCTCTTTTTTTAAATCAATAGATGGTGGTATAACTTTTAATGTAATTGGTGGCTATGATCCACCTTTTAGAACCCACCCAGACATGCAAGATATGGTGCTTTTTGGAAACACAGTTGTCCTTTCTACTGATGGTGGTGTGAGCGAATCTAGCGATGGTTATACAAGCCTTTCTAACTGGAAAAGCACTTGCAAAGGTTTAGTTGGTTTGGATTATTGGGGATTTGATTTAGGTTTTAATACCGATCAAATGGGTGGCGGAAAATTCCATAATGGCAATTCAATGTACAATCCAGAGTGGAATAATGGAAAAGCAATATATGTTTATGGTGCGGAAGAAGCAGATGGAAAAGCCATTTTTAGCAGACCCAATTCGATGTATTTTTCTGGTGAAGCCAAAGATTTTAAACAAATAGATATCAATTATAATCCAAATTACGCTTCTACTTTTCCATTTACATTAGAAAATAACCTATACTATTTTGGAGAACGCAATAGCGATACTACTTCAAACACAACTGATAGTAATATTATTTATGCAGGAACTGGTAATAGCATTGTAATATCTTATGACAATGGCGTAACAAGTCAGGTTTTAAAAGATTTCGGATCACTGGTTTGGGATATAAAAACCACTCGTAAAGACGCTAAAGTGATTTATGTCATGACACAAAGTACGGGTCTTTGGAAAACGAGTAACGCTGGTTTAAACTGGACTTTATGTAAGTTGACATTTAATAATGTAGATTTAACACCAAACGGACGCTACCTTTTCATAGATATATCGCAGACCAATACAAATGAAATTTGGTTGACCTACAACAAAGAATATACAACTTCACGGATATTTAAAAGTACCGATGGCGGTCAGGTTTGGACGGATTTAAATACACCCATCTTAAATGATTTTCAATCCAAACAAATAGTTCATCAATATGGAACTAATGGTGGAGTCTATTTAATGGGGCAGGCCTATGGAACTTCAAAATGTTATTACAGAAACAACACCATGACCGATTGGGTTGATTATTCATCAAACTTAGTGAAGCAAACCGCTACAGCTCGTAATGTCTTTTTAAAACCGTCTTACTTTAAAGAAAAATTAAGAGTGGCAGGAACCATAGGAGTTCAAGAAATATCTTTCTATGAAAAAAGTAATCCTGTGGCACAACCAACCACCAATATAAAAGACGTTTGTGTAAATCAAGAAATAAAATTCAGCGATTATAGTATTTTGGATTATACAGGTGCCACTTGGGAATGGTCGTTTTCTAAAACACCAATTTATTTGAATGGTACAAGTGCAGGTTCAAGAGACCCAATTGTAAAATTTTTATCACCAGGA
>NZ_JANLVD010000062.1:0-22088 GCF_031363805.1 Flavobacterium sp.
ATGGCTGAAATTGATTACAATGAAAAAATTGATGGCAACCTTATAGATACAAATAAAAATGGATAGTGCATTTATAATAGAAAAAAGTGTTGTTATATTAGTTGTATTTGCTCTAACAATGCTAATGGCGATGTATTCCACTTGGGCAGAACGCAAAGTAGCCGCATTTTTGCAAGACAGAGTTGGTCCAAATCGTGCAGGTTGGGGCGGATTATT
This sequence comes from Flavobacterium sp., assembly GCF_031363805.1. Lineage (GTDB taxonomy): Bacteria > Bacteroidota > Bacteroidia > Flavobacteriales > Flavobacteriaceae > Flavobacterium. The sequence goes on from NZ_JANLVD010000062.1 coordinate 217, forward strand.
GCAACCACTTGCTGATGGATTAAAATTATTTTCTAAAGAAGAATTTATTCCAAGCACTCCTAATAAATTTTTATTTATAGTTGGACCAGCCATTGCAATGAGTACGGCTTTAATGACTAGCGCCGTAATTCCTTGGGGAGACAAAATACATCTTTTTGGCCGAGATATTCAATTGCAAGCGACAGATATTGATGTGGCCTTATTGTATATTTTCGGAGTAATTTCCGTTGGCGTTTATGGAATTATGATTGGTGGCTGGGCTTCAAACAATAAATTCTCATTAATGGGAGCTGTTCGCGCAGCTTCGCAAATGGTTTCTTATGAAGTAGCCATGGGATTGTCCATGATTGCTTTGTTGATGATGACAGGAACGTTGAGTTTAAAAGAAATATCAGTACAACAAGCCGGAATGAATTGGAATGTTTTTTACCAACCTGTTTCGTTTCTGATATTCTTGATTTGCGCATTTGCAGAAACCAATAGAACACCTTTTGACTTAGCGGAATGCGAAAGCGAATTAGTAGGTGGTTATCATACGGAATATTCTTCCATGAAAATGGGATTCTATTTGTTTGCTGAATATGCGAATATGTTTATTTCGTCTGCTATTTTAGCTATTTTATTTTTTGGCGGATACAATTATCCTGGAATGCAATGGATGGTCGAAAATATTGGTGTAAACGCAGCAAACCTTTTAGGATTTGCAGCTTTGTTTATTAAAATTTGTGGATTTATATTTTTCTATATGTGGATTCGTTGGACGATTCCTCGTTTTAGATACGATCAATTGATGCATTTGGGTTGGAGAATTTTAATTCCTTTGGCGATTGTGAATATTATGGTTACAGGGGTTTGTTTGTTATATTTTAAATAAATTAAATTTGAAGTCGCAAGTTACGACTTCAAAGAAGAAGTGGTCACAAATTGTTACCTCCTCGTAAAAAAATAAAAAGTTAAAGGTGTCGCATTTTGCGACACCTTGTAAAAGAAATTAAAAATGAGCAACATTATTATTCCAAATGAAATAATAACTAATAAAATTTATTTTATTAGAGGTCAAAAAGTAATGTTGGATATAGATTTGGCAACACTTTATAGTGTAGAAACCAAACAACTCAAAAGACAGGTTCGTAGAAATATAGAAAGGTTTCCTGAAGATTTTATGTTTGAACTTACTAAAATTGAAAATGAAATCTTAAGGAGCCAAATTGGCACCTTAAAACAGGGAGCGCATTCAAAGTATTTCCCAATTGTATTTACAGAACAAGGTATTGCCATGCTATCAAGTGTTTTAAACAGTCCATTGGCAATTAAGGTTAATATTCAAATTATTCGTGTTTTTACTAAAATAAGAGAAGCACTTTCAGAGAATTTAACTGTAAAACTAGATATTGAAGAAATTAAAAAGAAGCTTAAAAATCACGATAAAAACATCGAATTGGTATTTTCTTATCTGGATGAATTAATGGAAAAACAAGATAATAAAGTAGAAAGAAATAAAATAGGTTATAAAAAATAGGAATTATACTGGAATGCCCTAGCCCTGATAGCAGTGGAAATCCTGTTATTGCGATTGAAAAATCTTGACGAGATTGCTTCGTTCCTCGCAATGACAGATTGAAACGGATAGCAGGAATAGCTACAAATAAAAAATTAAGAATTTGATTTTTGTTTTTTGAAATAAATCTAAAATCTAAAGTCTAAAATCTAAAATTAAAATGTCAATAGAAACAATATCATTATCGGGCAGAAAAAAGTTGGTTTCCAATAAGGAAATGACTTTTTGGGAAAACCTTTATCTTGTGGCGATTGTAAAAGGTTTGCTAATTACAATCAAGCACTTTTTTAGAAAAAAAGTAACCATTCATTATCCTGAACAAGTGCGTGAAATGAGTCCTGTGTATCGTGGACAACACATGCTAAAACGAGACGAGCAAGGGCGTGAAAATTGTACGGCTTGCGGGCTTTGTGCTTTGTCTTGCCCTGCGGAAGCCATTACGATGAAGGCGGAAGAACGCAAACCAAACGAAAAACATTTGTACAGAGAAGAAAAATATGCTTCAATTTATGAAATAAATATGTTGCGTTGTATTTTTTGTGGTTTGTGCGAAGAGGCTTGCCCGAAAGACGCAATTTACCTAACTACTTCGAAAGTTTTGGTACCTTCAAGCTACGAACGTGAAGATTTTATTTTCGGAAAAGACAAGCTGGTTATGCCTTTGGATATTGCAATGAAAAATGCACAACTTAAAAACGCTAACTAAATGAGTACATTATTAATTATATTTTACTTTTTGTCGGCCATTACTTTGGCGACTGCTTTTTTAACAATTATTAGCAAAAATCCAATTCATAGTGCCATTTATTTAGTAATTTGCTTTTTTTCTATTGCGGGACATTATTTACTATTTAATGCACAATTTTTGGCCATTGTACATATTATAGTATATTCTGGAGCCATTATGGTTTTGTTTTTATTCACAATTATGTTGATGAACTTGAATGAAGAAGGCGAACCTCATAAAAAATTAGCAACAAAATTGGCTGCAGCCATTTCATTTGGATTGATCTGCTTTGTCATGCTTGCTGTTTTTATTAAATCGATGCCAATTATTGATTCATATCAAACTAGTGGACAAGATTTTCAATCGATTAAAGTTTTAGGAAAAGTATTGTTGAACGAATACATGGTTCCATTTGAATTTGCATCGGTTTTATTGCTAGTTGCCATGATTGGAACGGTATTATTGTCTAAAAAAGAAAAATCAATTCAATAAAATGAATAATATATTACAAGTAATTGGAATTGAAAACTACATTTTTTTAAGTGTAATTTTATTTTGTATCGGAGTTTTCGGGGTTTTGTATCGTCGAAATGCCATTATCATGTTTATGTCTATAGAAATTATGTTGAATGCCGTGAATTTGTTGTTTGTAGCTTTCTCAACTTACCATCAAGATGCACAAGGACAAGTTTTTGTATTCTTTTCGATGGCTGTTGCGGCAGCAGAAGTAGCTGTAGGATTGGCGATATTGGTATCAATATTCAGAAACTTGAGTTCTATTGATATAGATAATTTAAAAAATTTAAAAGGATAATTACTAATGGAAAAAAATATAGCTTTAGTATTATTGTTAACTCCTTTTTTAGGATTTTTATTCAATGTTTTCTTCGGAAAAAAATCAGGAAAATCAATTTCAGGAATTATTGGAACGTTGTCAGTTGTGGTATCTTTTGTAGCAACAATTTACTTCTTTCTTCAAATTCAATCAAATCCAAAACCAATTCAAATTGATTTATTTCAATGGATTTCATTGGAAAATTTCAATGTGAATTTTTCGTTTTTATTGGATCAATTGTCAATTATCTGGTTGCTGTTTGTAACAGGAATTGGTTCGTTGATTCACTTGTATTCCATTTCGTATATGCACGATGATGATAATATGCACAAATTTTTTGCGTATTTGAATTTGTTCGTGTTTTTTATGATTACCCTCGTTATGGGAAGTAATCTTTTGGTTATGTTCATAGGTTGGGAAGGCGTTGGTTTGTGTTCTTATTTATTGATAGGTTTTTGGTACAAAAATCAAGAATATAATGATGCTGCCAAGAAAGCATTCATTATGAACAGAATAGGTGATTTAGGTTTGTTGATTGGGATTTTTATTTTGGGATATGTTTTTAAAAGTCTAGACTATGTTGAAATCTATAATGGTATAACTAAATTTAATTTAGCAGATAAAAACCCTCAATTGTTGGCATTAGCAGCTTTTTGCCTATTCATTGGCGCTTGCGGAAAATCGGCACAAATTCCATTATACACTTGGTTGCCCGATGCAATGGCTGGACCAACACCAGTTTCAGCATTAATTCATGCAGCCACAATGGTTACGGCAGGAATTTTTATGGTAACTAGAATGCACTTTTTATTTGATGTAGCTCCAGATGTACAATTGATTATGGCAATTGTGGGAACAGTTACCGCAATTGTTGCCGCATCGATAGGATTGGTTCAAAACGATATTAAAAAGGTGCTCGCCTACTCTACCGTTTCTCAACTTGGATTAATGTTTTTGGCATTAGGATTAGGTGCTTATGAAGTAGCAGTTTTCCACGTAATCACACATGCATTTTTTAAAGCCTGTTTGTTTCTAGGTTCTGGATCAGTAATTCATGCACTACATGGCGAGCAAGATATGCGAAACATGGGTGGATTGAAAAAATATATGCCAATTACCTTTTGGACAATGATGATTTCCACATTAGCTATTTCTGGAATATTTCCATTTGCAGGATTTTGGTCTAAAGACGAAATTTTGTTAACTGCTTTCAACGGAAATATTATTTTATGGATTATAGGTTCTATTGCTTCAATTATGACCGCTTTTTATATGTTTAGATTGATGTATTTAACGTTCTTTAAAGAATTTAGAGGAACTGATGAACAAAAACACCATTTACACGAAAGTCCAAGTTTGATTACCATTCCATTAATTATTTTGGCCATTTTAGCTGCCATTGGCGGATTGATAAGCTTGCCAGGAAATAGTTGGTTGAATCATTATTTAGCACCGTTGTTTACAAAGCATGAAGCGCATCATTTGGATCAAACCGCTTATATATTGATGGGAATTGCCACAGTTGGTGCCTTAATTGGAATTGGAATAGCATACTTTAAGTATATTAAAAATTCAGAAATTCCTTCTGAAGATGATGGAATTAAAGGAATTACAAAAGTTTTATACCACAAATATTATGTTGATGAAGCATACGATGCAATGATTGTAAATCCATTATATAAATTATCACATTTCTTTAGAAAATATACTGAAACTGCACTTTCTGGATTTGTTTTTGGTTTAGGAAAAGTAACAAACGCTATAGGAAATCAAGGGAAATTGATTCAAAACGGAAATATTGGATTGTACCTTTTTGCTTTCGTTTTAGGAGTTTCATCGATTTTAATTTATTTATTTTTAGTTTAATAATTATACTAATGAACGTATCTTTTATACTCATCCTCTTATTATTTGGGACTTTAGCCACTTATTTTTCTGGAGATAAATTTGCTAAAACTGTTGCTTTGCTATTCAGTTTGGCTTCATTTGTTGGCTCAATATTTATTTTGAACCAATACAATACAGGAATAAATTCCGATTTCATTGCCAATTGGATCACCAATCCAAATATATTTATTGCCTTGAAAGTAGATGGATTGTCACTCGCTATGTTACTTTTGACAACTGCATTGACATCGACTATTATATTTTCATCTTTTGGAAACCAATATAAAAACAGTAAAAATTTCTACGCTTTAGTATTGTTTATGTCATTTTCAATGATAGGAACATTTTTGAGCGCCGATGCATTTTTATACTATATTTTCTGGGAATTGGCATTGGTTCCAATTTATTTTATAGCTTTAATTTGGGGCAATGGAGATGCAGATGAACGCAAAAATGCTATAATAAAATTCTTTATTTACACTTTAGCAGGATCTTTATTTATGCTGGTGGCTTTCATTTATTTATTCCAAAAAGCTGGAAGCTTAATGATTGGTGATTTATACGCCATTCAATTAACGGAACAAGAACAATTTTGGATATTCTTAGCGTTATTTTTAGCTTATGCCATTAAAATTCCAATTATTCCTTTTCACACATGGCAGGTCAATGTGTATCAAAAATCACCAACTGTAGGTACAATGTTGCTTTCTGGAATTATGCTAAAAATGGGATTATACAGCATTTTGCGTTGGCAATTGCCAATAGCGCCATTGGCTGCAAAAATGTATATGCCTATTTTAATTGGATTAAGTGTTGCTGGTGTAGTTTATGGTTCTATAATAGCTTTAAAACAAAGAAATATTAAAAAATTGTTAGCTTATTCTTCACTGGGTCATGTTGGTTTAATTGCGGCTGGAGCCTATTCTCTTTCAATAGATGGATTGCGTGGTGCGGTTTTACAAATGATTGCTCATGGATTTGTAGTGGTTGGATTATTTTTTGCTGCCGAGGTAATAGAAAGACGTTTCAATACACAAGAAATTTCAGAAATGGGTGGTATTCGAATTCAAGACTCAAAATTCACATCCATGTTTATGATTATTATGTTGGCATCAGTTGCTTTGCCATTAACATTTAACTTTGTTGGAGAATTTACTTTGCTTTACAGTTTATATAATGTGAATATTTTGTTTTCTATTATTGCTGGAACAACCATTATATTAGGAGCGGTTTATATGCTGAAAATGTTTCAACATGTAATGTTGGGCGAAGCAAATTCAAAAGTTTTTAAATCTATTTCTATAAATGAAACTATAGTGTTTGTAATCATAATTGGAGTTTTGTTGTTTTTTGGAATATATCCAAAACCAATAAATGATTTGATAACGCCTTCACTAATGGAAATTATATCAAAAATTAATAAGGTTTAGTAGTATTTAAATAACAAAACAATAAAAGCAAAAAACAATATATAAATTTAGTATTTGGGATTTAGGAATTTTAAAATCCTAAATCCCAAATCCTAAATCCCAAATTAAAAAAAATGAACACACTTATAGCCATATCAGGATTAGGAATTTTAATATTACTAGCAGAAATATTTAATGCTAGAAAAGCAATTGTTCCCATTACAATAATTGGTTTACTTGCAATTTTAGGCTTCAATATCTCTCAATACAATCAATTTGGTTCCTATTTTAATAATATGATGGTTGTTGATAAATTTTCGGTGGCTTTTTCAAGTTTATTTATTGTAATTACTGTTTTTTTAGTTGCTTTAAGTCATGATTTTTATAAAGACCATGCCACAAAAATATCCGATTATGTTGCTATAAAAGTGTTCCTTTTGGCTGGTGCTGTGGCAATGGTATCCTTTGGAAATTTGTCCATGTTTTTTCTAGGAATTGAAGTTTTATCCATTGCATTATACATTTTGGCAGCCAGCAACCGTTTAAATTTAAGAAGCAACGAAGCTGGAATGAAATATTTCCTAATGGGATCCTTTGCTTCGGGAATTATCCTTTTTGGTATTTGTTTGATATATGGAGCCACGGGGAGTTTTGACTTGAATGTTATTTACCAAATTACACATACACAAAGCTATCCGCAATGGTATTTTATAGGAGTTGTCTTCTTGGTTATTGGGATGTTGTTTAAAATAGCAACTGTTCCTTTCCATTTTTGGGCTCCAGATGTTTACGAAGGTGCTCCAGCGTTAACAACTGCTACCATGAGTACTTTGGCAAAAGTGGTGGCCATGGCAGCTTTATTCAAATTGGTTAGCGCACTTATGCCAGTTCAAAACTATTCATTTCAAATAATTATTGTTTGTGTGGCTATTGCTTCGATGGTATTCGGAAATATTATGGCTTTGCGTCAAAACAATGTGAAACGTATGTTTGCATTTTCAGGAGTTTCTCATGCAGGTTTTATGGTAATGACACTTTTACTGGCCAACAATGCTGCAAGTACTTTATTATATTATGCAATGGCCTATTCAGTTTCAGGAATAGCCTTTTTCGCAGTAGTTTTGTATGTAACCAAAGACAAAGAAAATGAAACTATTGATAGTTTTAATGGTTTTGGGAAAACACATCCTTTGTTAGCAGGAATCTTAACAGCGTCTTTATTGTCTATGGCTGGAATTCCTATTTTATCTGGTTTTTTTGCTAAATTCTTTTTATTAAATCAACTGGTTCAAACGGGTTGGATGGTTTTGGTTATTGTGGCTATTATAAGTTCTATTATAAGTGTTGGGTATTATTTCAAGATTATTTTGGCCATGTATACCAAACAAAATGAATTTGATTTACCAAAAGTTCCTACCATATATCAAATTGTTGCAGTTTTGGCTATGATTTTAAATATTGCATTGGGATTGTTTCCTAATTTTGTACTGGATTTATTGAATTAATATCATTTTACATTCTAAACATATTTGGGTTCTAAAAAAATTATCCATTACTAAAGTGTTTGGCTCAACTTAACTGTTTTTATTTCCAATTATATTAAAACACAAATAAATTCGTTTTGTATTATATTTGTACATGAATTTAATTTATTAGAATGAAAAATACTTTCCTTAAATCAATATTAATTTTATCCACCCTTTTTGGATATTCTCAAAGCAGTCAACTTTGGAAAGGCTATTTTTCATACAATAATATTCAAGATGTTTCTGAATCAGTAAACAATGTTTATGCAGCTTCAGAAAATGCCTATTTTAAGAAAAATCTAAATACAAACGAAATTTCGACCACCTCTACAGTTGAAGGTCTATCTGGTCAAACCATCACTCAAATTTATCATAGCGAAATTTATAAAAAAACATTTATTGGACACGTAGATGGTTTAATTATTATAGTAAATGATGCCGATGGAGCCGTTTTAAACGTTGTTGATATTATAAACAAACAATCTGTTCCTCCAAATAAGAAGAAAATTAACCATTTTATGGAATATAATGGAAAAATTTACATAGCAACAGATTTTGGTATATCGTTATATGATTTAAATATTTCAGCTTTTGGCGATACCTATTTTATTGGTTCTGGTGGTTCAAATATCGAAATTCTTCAAACTACTCTTTTTAATGGTTTTATTTATGCAGTGGCAAAAGGCTATGGAATATTAACCGCAAATATTGCCAATACCAATTTAATCGATTTCAATCAGTGGATAATATTTGCATCTGGAAGTTGGGTAAGTGTTGAAAAAACGGCAATTGAACTTTCCGCAATTAATGCATCAAATGTATTGTATAAATTTGTTGGCAATACACCAACTATAGTAACATCATTACCACAAACATATTTAGATCATAGATACAATAATGGAAATTTAATAGTTACTACTCCAAATTATGTCATTATTTATGATGATAATATAACTGAAACTTTAAGGATTAATAATACTTCAGATTTGACGACGACCTTTACTTCTGGAACCAAAATTGGGAATACCATTTATATTGGAACTAAAGAAAAAGGCTTGATTTCAAGTTCAATTTCAAATCCTAGTGTTTTTATAAATAGCACTCCAAATGGACCTGAAAAGAATAAAATCTTCTCTATTAAAACCTTTTCAACGGGAATTTGGGCAGTATATGGTGATTATAGTGATGAATACAATCCCTACAATCCCATTTTATCAAATAGACCAATAAGCAAATATGATGGTGCACAAAAAGCTTGGATAACATTTCCTTATACTAGTTTATTTGATGCAAAATCAATCAGTCGTATTTTAGTAAATCCAAACAATGAAAATCAAGTTTTTTTTAGTTCTTACTATTCTGGGTTATTAAAGTTTGAAAATAGTACCCCGTCAGCAATATTCAACACATCAAATAGTTCATTACAAGGAATCGTTGGTCAAGCTGCTCCAGATATCCGTGTCAATGGTGCTGCTTTTGATAAAGAAGGAAATATTTGGATGACCAATTCTTTGGTTTCCAAAAGCCTACACGTTTTAAAAAATAATGGGCAGTGGCAGGGATATACAATTTCGGCAATACCAAATCCACTAATAAACAGCTATGGAAGAATAGCTATTGATAAAAATGGCACAAAATGGATTGGTACATATAGAACAGGTTTGATTGCTTTTAACGAAAAGTACAACAATAAATCATTAGAGATTGACGATGTAAGTGGCAATCTTCCTTCTTCAGATGTCCGAGCAGTTGCTGTTGACAATAAAAATAAACTCTGGATAGGTACCGATTCTGGGCTAAGAATTTTACAAAATGTAGACTCTTTTATAACTCAAAATTCCCTCACCACAAACTCAATTATTATTCTGGAAGGCGATTTGGCTCAAGAACTTTTGTTTCAACAATCTATTACAGATATTGTGGTCGATGGTGCAAATAACAAATGGATAGGAACAAATTCGGCAGGCGTTTTTTATATATCCTCTGATGGTCAAGAAACATTCAATATTTTCACCAAAGAAAATTCACCTTTACCAAGCAATGTTATTAACGATATTGATATTAATGAAGTTACTGGTGAAGTCTTTATAGCAACAGAAAACGGGATGGTTTCTTTTAAAGGAACGGCAACCAAAGGTGCGGAAAATTTATCAAATGTAGTTGTATACCCAAATCCAGTTAGACCTGAATATCAAGGTTTCATAGCTGTAACTGGTTTGATGAATAAATGTAATGTAAAAATTGCCGACATAGAAGGGAATTTGGTTCACGAAGCAATATCTGAAGGCGGAACTATACTCTGGGACACAAAAGCATTTGGAAAATATAATGTAGCATCTGGCGTTTACATGGTTTTTGTTTCCTCAGATGATGGAACCGAAACAAAAGTCAAAAAAGTCATGATCGTGAGATAATGTTAGTCAAAACAAAGGCAATAGTCATATCTTCCGTAAAATACCAAGAAAAAAGTTTGATTGTAAGATGCTACACTTTATCAGATGGATTAAAATCGTATTTCGTACAGAATCCATTTTCAAACAGAAAATCAAATCAAAAGATAGCCTATTTTCAACCCTTGACTTTACTGGAAATTGAAGGTGTTCATAAAAACAAAGGAACACTTGAATATTTTAAGGAAATTAAACTGTCAACTTCTTTTAAATCCATAAATACCAATATATTTAAAAGTTCGATTGCCCTATTTTTGGCAGAAATATTGCAAAATTGTATTCATGAACAAGAACAAGACGAGAACCTTTTCAATTATGTTGAAACAGCTTTAATTTGGCTCGATAATCACGACGAGATTGCCAATTTTCATATCATTTTTTTATTAGAAATAACCAAATATCTAGGTTTCTATCCAGATATTTCAGAAATAAATCTGCCTTTTTTTGATTTATCAGAAGGAATTTTTACAGCCCATCAAGGCATTAATTCCTTAAGCGAGCAAGAAACAAGTGTTTTCAAAAAACTTCTATTGCTAAAATTTGAAGATAATCAGAAGAATATATTGTTAATTGAACGTCAATTATTATTAAAAATAGTATTAAATTACTACTTTTCTCATATTCAAGGATTTAAAATGCCGAAATCTTTAGAAATTTTAACAGAAATACATCACTAATATTAGTGATATTGTAAAATTAAAATCAATGATTTTTTTAGTAAAAAACCTTTAAAAGGGTTTTTAATCGATAAATGTTGCGCCTTGTCGAAAATATAAAAATCCCTATAATTCAAGTGTTTAAAAGCTTTTATTAATTCATTAATTTTGTTTTTATTCAAACAAATTAAAAATGATAGAGGACTACACAAAATTTTATAAATATATTATACTGCTTTTTTTATCATTAATTGTAAATAGTACTTACGGTCAAAATAATATTACAGATCAACATTTTCAATATTTTAATAATCAGACTAGTATTTTTGAAGAAAACCTGAGTTACAACCCCACTTCAAAACAAAATGAATCAGTAAAATCTTCGATTTTGACTTCGTTGGTTAAAGTAACAAGTGCCTCAAATATCATAATTAATGGCTCAACCACTACAAACTCGACAAATAATACAGATTTTGGTTTATACGACGTAAATTCTGGTTCAAAATATAGAACGTACACCATTACAAACGAAGGTTCGACCAACTTAATTCTAGGTGCGGTTCCAATATCATTTGTTGCAGGTTCAAGTACAACTTTTAATATTTACAACCAACCTACGGCAAACGCAATAATCGTTCCCAATGCTTCTGTAACATTCACTATTGGATTTGACCCAACATCAATTATAACAACTAATGCAACTGTTTCAATAGCTAGCAACGACTCCAATAATAATCCATTTACATTTCTCATAGAAGGAGAAGGCGCCGAAATTTATCCAGATACAGATGGAGATGGCATATCCAATAATTTGGATTTAGACGATGATAATGATGGAATCTCAGATACTTACGAACAGTTAAATTGCCTCGCAAGTAGTGGCGCAACTGTGGTTGAAACAGTCTTTTTAAATGAAACTTTTGGCTCTGGAATTAACAGAGTGAGAATAAATGGAACAACTCCTGGCGTTACTACAAATTATTGTTTTGAAGATGGAACTCCAGCCCAAGCCATTGATGAATGCAATACAAATATAAATCTTCAGGATGGAAAGTATACTGTGCATTATTCAGTTACAGACGGCGATGGTATACCAAATGAGATTTCAAATACTGGTCCAGATACTGCTAGTTGGGCAGATTCACGTTGGTACAAAGGTTTGGATCACACCATTAATGATACAAATGGAAGAATGGCTATTTTTAATGCAGCCTATACTCCTGGCATTTTTTATGAAACTGTTGTAAACGGCGTTTTGCCCAATGTTGCTATTAATTATAGTTTTTCCGCCATAAATATTGACAATGCAGATGCAAGATTCAATCCATCAGAATTGCCAAGAGTTTTGCCAAATATTACGGTAAAATTTTTAACTACAGACAATTTAACAGTGCTTGGGACTTTTAATACTGGCGATTTAACAAGATGTTCGGCTAGTGGAAATACATGCGAATTATCAGAATGGAAAGATTTTTTAACCACATTGACTTTTAACCAAAGTGAATTTATTATTCAATTTTCAAATAATGCACCAGGTGGAGCAGGAAATGATTTGGCCATTGATGATATTAAAATTACACAAACTTTCTGTGATGTTGATGCCGATGATGTAGCTGATATTTTGGATTTGGATAATGATAATGATGGCATACCAAATATTGTTGAAGCAAAAATGATATCAAATTCAGATTTAGACCAAGATGCCACAACAAGTAGTTCCGGCTGGATAGATGCAAATAATAATGGTTGGAGCGATAATTTTGAAACCGCTACACCTGTTGATTCTGATGGCGATGGCGTGAAAGATTATGTAGATTTGGATTCCGACAACGATTCCCTTTTTGATGTTGTAGAATATGATAATAAAGGAGATGTTGATGTAAATGGGGATGGACATGGCGATGGGAACGATTTAAAAAACAACATTGATAACGATGATTTTGATGGAGATGGCATTTTAGGAATTAACGACACCAACGACACTGATAATGATGCCAATGACCACGGAGATGCGGGTTACAACAACCCTTTAGATTCGGATTTAGATGGTATTCCAAACTATTTGGATGTATACAACAACACAACGCTTAAATTTGACATTGCAGATAGTATAAATGCTGTTTTCGATACCAATAATAATGGTATTATTGATGGTCTTGGTGATGCTGAAAAAGATGGAATATTAGATTCATTTGATAGTAATGATGCAGTAATTGGTTCTCCAAGAGATTACAATGGCAAATATTCATTATATTTTGATGGTAGAAATGATTACATTGAAAATTCTGGAAATATTGTTTTGAGCTTGCCTCAAGCTACTTTAATGGGATGGATTAAATTAGACACCAATTTTTCAAACGATGGTGTTGTTGTAGGTCAAGATAATTTCCTAATCAAAATAAATAATCAGCAAAAAGCTGTCGTTCAAGTAAACGGAATGACATTAGCCCTAGCCGGACCATTAAATACACTACCAAAAAACAAATGGATTCATGTTGCAGCGGTTTTTGATGGACCAAATAATTCTCAAACTATTAGGTTATATGTAAACGGAGAGCTAAAAAGTTCTCAAAGTTCATCATCAAATATCCAAACAAGTGCCAATAGTCTATTTAGAATTGGAAGAAGTCCTTTACCAAATGGAACAGATTATTTTAATGGTGAAATTGATGAAGTTCGAGTTTTCAATGCAGCATTGACAGACGAACAAGTTCAGAAAATAGTGTATCAAGAGTTTAAAGATTCCGACTTTTCAAAAGGTGATATTATTCCGTTAAACATTCCATCATTTTCCTCCAGTAGCTTGATCAAATATTATAAAATGGACACTTACAAAGACGATATAGTTGATGATAAAGTCACACCATCAATCGATCAATTAACAGGTGCAAAATTATACAATATTAAAAATATTTATTCTCAAACCGCACCAATGCCTTTTGAGACTGTTGCCAATGGATTGTGGACAGATGTGAATATTTGGAAATATGGAAGTGTTTGGGATATAAACGATATTTCATCCAACAAACCATGGAATATTGTTCATTTGAAACACAATGTCTCTACAACTTCAAATCATGAAAATTTAGGTTTGATTATTGATTCTGGAAAAGAATTTGTTTTAAATGGAGATTTACTACTAACCAATAATTGGTATTTAAAGTTAAATGGTAAAATAGATTTACAAGGAAAATCGCAATTAATACAAACCATGACCAGTCAACTTGAACCAACAAGTTCAGGTTTCATTGAGCGTGATCAAAAAGGCGTTAAAAATTTGTATAATTATAATTATTGGTCATCACCAGTAAGCACTATAAATACAATTAATAATAACAATGGTTATACCGTTGCAAAAATTTTAAAAGATGGTACAAATCCGTCGAATGTTCAAAATATAAATTGGATTTCAGGATATGATGGTATGACTACAACGCCATTATCTATAGCAAATTATTGGATTTATAAATTTCAAAACATTACAAATTTATATTCGAACTGGACACAAATTGGTTCAAATGGATTGTTGCTTTCTGGTCAAGGATTTACAATGAAAGGTAGCGGTAATAATTTATTAGGAGCAACTCAAAATTATACCTTTGTAGGCAAGCCAAACAATGGAACCATAATAAATCTTGTTGATGCAGGAAACGTCAACCTATCTGGAAATCCATATCCATCAGCATTGGATTCGCAAGAATTTATAAAAGACAATATCGACGGTCCAGGGGCGAATGTTGGAAGTTCACAATCTATAAAAGGAACTTTGTATTTTTGGCAACATGCAAACGAGAACAATTCGCACTATTTAGCAAATTATAAAGGCGGTTATGCCACCTTAAATCTTATAGGAGGTATTCCGCCAATGACAGTATCTGCTGGAACTAATGGATTGGGAAGTAGCAGTAGAATCCCGAATCGATTTATTCCAGTAGGTCAAGGTTTCTTTGTTTCGGGCGATGCATCAGGAGGAAATTTAACCTTCAAAAATAGTCAAAGAGGTTTCCGTCTGGAAACAGACAATGTAGCAAACAATGGTTCGAATGAAATTTTTAAATCATCCGATAAAACAGCTTTACCAACTGAAGCTAATACATTTAAAAGAATTCGCCTGATTTTTAATTCTGTTGATAATTATAAAAGACAAATTTTACTTGGTTTCATGGATGACAAAGCCACTGATGGTATAGACCCTGGTTACGATTCCAAGAGTATCGACAGTAATAATCCAAGTGATGCTTATTTTGTAAATGGAATAGACAAACTTATTATTCAAGGTGTTGACCATTTTAAAGAGTCCAAAATTTATCCTATTGGATTAAAATCAAATCTGTCAGGAAACATTGCATTTAAAATAGAAAGTTTAGAAAATTTTGACCAAAATCAACAAGTTTTTATTTTTGATGCAGAGACAAATCAATACCATAATATTACCAATTCATCATTCGAAACCAATATAGTTTCAGGAATTCATGACAACAGATTTTCATTGCGTTTCCAAGATCCAGCTTTGAGCAAATCAAATTTTGAAGTGTCTACAGAATTTAATATTTTTTATGATACTAACGAAAACGTACTAAATGTTGTTAATAATTCCAACAGCAATGAAGTAAAATCGATAGTATTGTTTAACATATTGGGGCAAGAAATTGTAGTAATTGCTATTAAAAACCAAAAACAAATTCAATTCCCACTATCAAATATAAGCACCGGGACTTATATTGTAAAAGTAAAAACTACAAATGGCGATTTTACAAAGAAAATAATAGTTGAATAATGGGTTTGGAAGGAAATCTAAAGTAAAATTTTAAAATATAAAAATAGTCCAATTTTGTTGGGTTATTTTTTTAAAACTAAATAGTGTAACTTTTAGACAAACTTTAACTTACAAATATATTTCGAATAGTCAAAAAAAGAGTAAATCTTGAGAATGCCAAGGGTTTATAATCCAAACTGCATGTTATTAAATAAACACAACAGAACAATAAATATGAATTCTGAAGTATTATTCTGCTGGTTTCTTTTCTACAGGTTTGATGTCAAAGATTCGATTTCTATTCACTTATCGCATCCCAACCTCTGGCTTTCAACGCAATTTTAGTATTCGCACGTGTTACCAAATGAATCCCTTCGCTTTCTTGTGTCATATGTCCAATAATTGTGAAATTGGGATTGCCTTTTATTTTGTCAAAATCTTCCATGGCAATGGTAAATAGCAATTCGTAATCTTCGCCACCATTGATGGCAACGGTTGTAGCATCAATATTAAATTCTTCGCAAACATTCATAAATTGTGGATCTAGGGGTAATTTGTCTTCATACAAGTTGCAACCTACTTTGGATTGTTTGCACAAATGCATAATTTCAGACGATAATCCGTCGGAAATATCAATCATTGAAGTTGGTTTTATTTCGAGAGCGTGCAACAAAGTGCGAACATCTTTTCGGGCTTCCGGCTTTAGTTGGCGTTCTATTAAATAAGTATAAGCATCCAAATCTGGTTGCGAATTCGGATTCACCTGAAATACTTGTTTCTCGCGTTCCAAAACTTGCAATCCCATATGCGCCGCACCAAGATCGCCAGTTACCACTAATAAATCAGTTTGTTTGGCGCCATTTCTATATACAATTTCAGCTTCATCAGCTTCGCCAATGGCAGTAATAGAAATGATCAATCCTTTTTGTGATGAGGTCGTGTCGCCACCAATAACATCTACTTTATATTCATTGGCAGCCAAATTAATTCCTGCAAATAATTCTTCCAAAGCTTCCAAAGGAAAACGATTGGAAACTGCCACCGAAACGGTAATGTGTGTGGCTTTGGCATTCATCGCACAAATATCAGAAACATTAACAACAACCGCTTTATAACCCAAATGTTTCAAAGGCATGTAGGCCAGATCAAAATGAACACCTTCAATTAACAAATCGGTTGAAACAACTACTTTTTTAGCTGCAAAATCCAAAACAGCAGCATCGTCACCAATACCTTTTAAAGTGGAAGGTTGAGAAATTTCAAATTGTTTGGTTAAATGGTCTATCAAACCAAATTCACCTAGTTGTGCTATACTTGTGCGTTGGGGAGTTTTATCTTCTATCATCTTGCAAAGGTACGAATGATTTTTCTTTGCCACAAAAGTGATTCTACAGGAAGATTTTAAAGCTTAATTTTGATTAAATTTATACTCTGAATTTAAATTCCAAAAATGAAAACTTTCGATATTGTAACACTCACTATAAATCCGTCGGTTGATAAATCTGCAAATTTCAATGGTTTGATTGCAGAACAAAAAATACGTTGCGAATCGCCACAATATGATGCTGGAGGTGGCGGAATTAACGTTTCCAAAGCCATTGCCCGATTGGGTGGACAATCGTTGTGTGTTTTTACAGCTGGTGGTTCTACAGGAGAAAGATTGGAAAAACTAATTCAACAAGAAAATATTGAATACAAAACCATTCCAACTAAAAATTGGACAAGAGAAAATTTTACAGGATTTGATACTGTTTCTAAATTGCAATACCGATTTAATTTTCCAGGAACTGCTTTGTCAAAAACCGAAATGGAAGAAATACTCAAATTTATTAAGAATTTAAAAACCAAATATTTAGTCATAAGCGGAAGCTTGAATGAAGAATTACCTACAGAATTCTATAAAAAAATAGCCGAATTAATAAAGCCAACTTCTATTAAATTAATTGTGGATACTTCGGGTGAAGCACTTTTAAAAGTATTGGAAACTGGCGTTTATTTGGTAAAACCCAACCTTGGTGAATTGGCAAAATTAATTGGTGTAGAAAAAATAAAATCCAATGAAGTGGAAACGGCAGCTAAAAAATTAATTAAAAATGGAAGTGCCGAAATTGTAGTGGTGTCGCTTGGAGCAGAAGGTGCAATTTTAGTGACAAAAGATGAAACCCATTTGGTAAAAGCGCCAAAAGTTGAAATGAAAAGCACCGTTGGAGCTGGCGATAGCATGGTTGGCGGCATGGTTTGGGCATTGTCACAAAATAAATCGTTGAAAGAAGTCATTCAATGGGGTGTTTCTTGCGGAACAGCCGCCACAATGAATGAAGGTACACAGCTTTTTAAAGTGGAAGATGTAATGAAGTTATTGGAAGGAATGTAATATTTATTGATTTTGTTTTAGCAAACTTACCAAACTTTCAATCCAATTTTTAAATCTTGGACATTTTTCTATGATATTTTCAATTCCTGAAAATTCAACGATATCGATGCCATCAATTATTTTATCATATATTTTGTTATTTGCTTTGTAAATTGCTTCTAACCTTTTAGAAGGGGCGCCTAATTCAGAACCATTAATATCTTCTATGTTTGCATATTGTTTACAAACTTCTATAATAGCTTTTTTTATTTTATCATTTTCTAATGAGAAACCTTCTTCTGGATTTGCAAACATTAAAGTCTCCATTTCATGTTTTTGAATGTATGGAATGAAATAATTGTAAAACTTAATTTTTTGGACAACATCATTAAGTTTACTTTCTAAATATTCTAATTTCTTATCAGTTTGTGACATATTCGAAGATTCTAGAAATCCAGGCAATTTAGTTTCACTATTTAACTTAAAGTAATCAATTAATGTAGTGATAAACGGTTCGTTATTATAATTGAGAACAGGTTTTATAGTATTTTCAAAATGTTTAATATTATTGAATCCATGTCCACCACCACTCATAGTTATTGTAATACCTTGAATATGAGATGTGATTCCTTTAGAATTAAAATAGGGAATTAAGATTCTATTTATAAATTCTAATTCTGTTGGACCTTCAACAATTATGTATAAGTGTTTCATGGTCTTCCACCAATTATGTTTTTATTCCAAAGCTCTCCGACGCTATAATCATTTAGCCAATCTTTAAGATTTTCATTATCTAATCTATTAAAAACAGATTGATTGTTCTCCCTGTCTACAGCAATAATTTCATTTGGCTCAAAGTTATTTACTAAATCAACTGATTGAGTTGCAATAATTATTTGATTTGCAGCAGAGGCTTTTCTGATTAAGCCAGCTAATTTATTTACCGCAAAAGGATGTAAGCCTAATTCAGGCTCATCAATTATTATTGTTTTTGGTAAATTTGGTTGTAATAATAATGTCGTTAAAGCTATGAATCTTATTGTACCATCAGAAAAATTTGAAGCATTAAAATAATTTTCAGGATGATTTTTCTCAGTCCACTCTAATAAAATTTCATTAGAATCATTTCTATTAGGTTGCAAATTGAATCTTTCAAAAAAAGGAACAACCGATTGTATTATTCTTTCAATCTTTAAAAAATTAGAATTGTGTCTTTCCTTCAAATAATAAAGAAAAGCAGCTAAATTACTTCCATTTTCTTTTAAATACACATTATCATTAACATTACATGAAGAACGTAAAGCTGAAAATTCACTTGTGTCGTGAAAATGATAAATTTTTAATGTGTTTAAATATATATTTACCCAATAACCAATTCCTTTATTATGATTTTTAAGGTTACTTTCTTTTGAATTTGTGGTAATTGGAGTTGTAGACCAACCACTACCATAATATTTAAAATCACCTTTGTTCTTGTTGAAATGTGTTAGTTCTTCTGCTATGAAAAGTTTATTATCTATTGTTGGTTGTAGCTTAAATTCATAAGCATTTGTTTCGTTAAATTCTAATATGCAATTAATATATTCGGTGTTTTTTCTTCCGAAGTATAAAAGATTATCAGCAGAATTACTCATTGAATAATTTTCTAATCTCTGATCATATATTAAATTAATTAACTTAAAAAAAGAAATAAAATTAGATTTACCAACACCATTAGCGCCTATAAGAACATTTATTGATTCTAATTTTAAATTTAACTCTTTTATAGATTTGTATCCCTCTATTTTAATTTTGTTAATCATTTTTTAGTTGCTAATGATTTCAAATTTACAAAAAAACTTGATGATATAATTATTAAAATTCAATAATGCAATTCCTTAATCATTCAACTTCAACACTGCCATAAACGCTTCCTGCGGAATTTCTACATTACCAACTTGTCTCATTCTTTTTTTACCTTTTTTCTGTTTTTCTAAAAGTTTACGTTTGCGAGAAATATCACCACCATAACATTTGGCAGTAACATCTTTACGAAGTGCTTTGATGGTTTCGCGAGAAATTACTTTTATACCAATGGCGGCCTGAATGGGAATATCAAACTGCTGGCGCGGAATTAATTCTTTCAGCTTTTCGCACATTTTTTTCCCGATATTGTATGCATTGTCAACGTGAATCAATGAAGATAAAGCATCGACAATTGTAGCATTCAATAAAATATCAACTTTAACCAAATTGGAGGTTCTTAATCCAATCGGCGAATAATCAAACGAAGCATATCCTTTTGAAACTGTTTTTAATCGGTCATAAAAGTCAAAAACAATTTCTGCCAAAGGCATATCAAAAGTCAATTCTACACGTTCAGTTGTCAAATAGGTTTGATTGGTAATCAAACCTCTTTTTTCGATACACAAACTCATTACATTTCCAACAAAATCAGATTTTGTAATAATTGTAGCTTTAATGTAAGGTTCTTCCACATGATCCAAACGACTTGGTTCTGGCAAATCTGACGGATTATTTACAATTAGAGCTGTTTCAGGATCTTTTTTGGTATAAGCCAAATACGAAACGTTGGGAACTGTAGTAATCACAGTCATATTGAACTCTCGCTCTAATCGTTCTTGGATAATTTCCATGTGCAACATTCCTAAAAATCCACATCGGAAACCAAATCCTAACGCGGCAGAACTTTCTGGTAAAAATACCAATGAAGCATCGTTCAACTGCAATTTTTCCATGGAGTTTCGCAACTCTTCATAATCTTCGGTGTCAACTGGATAAATTCCAGCAAAAACCATTGGTTTTACATCTTCAAAACCTTTAATCATATTGGTAGTCTGCGTTTTGGCATCGGTCAACGTATCACCAACTTTTACTTCTTTTGCTTCTTTAATTCCAGAAATCAAATAGCCAACATCGCCAGCAGAAATCACTTGTTTCGGAACTTGGTTTAATTTTAAAGTACCAATTTCATCCGCAAAATATTCGTTGCCAGTAGCCATAAATTTAATTTTCTGACCTTTCTTTATTTGACCATTTTTTACACGAAAAATAACTTCAATACCTCGAAACGGATTGTAATGCGAATCAAAAATCAAAGCTTGCAAAGGCTCATCAACATTTCCTTTTGGTGGTGGAATTTTTTCAATAATGGCTGCCAAAATATTTTCAACTCCAAAACCTGTTTTTCCTGAGGCATGAATAATATCTTCCAATTTGCAACCCAATAAATCCACAATATCGTCGGAAACTTCTTCAGGATTGGCACTTGGCAAATCAACTTTATTCAAAACAGGAATAATTTCCAAATCATTATCCAAAGCCAAATACAAATTTGAAATAGTTTGAGCCTGAATACTTTGTGCTGCATCTACAATTAAAAGCGCACCTTCGCAAGCCGCAATAGATCGAGAAACTTCGTACGAGAAATCAACGTGACCTGGTGTATCAATTAAGTTCAAAATATATTCTTGGCCTTTATAAGTATATTCCATTTGAATGGCATGACTTTTTATAGTAATACCACGTTCGCGTTCCAAGTCCATATTGTCAAGCAGTTGCGCTTTTTCTTCGCGAGCAGTAACGGTTTGAGTAGCTCCCAAAAGTCTATCGGCAAGCGTACTTTTTCCGTGGTCAATATGTGCAATTATGCAAAAATTTCTAATGTGTTTCATGTATTCTAAATTGTTTTTGAAAACGGTTGGGGTTTCTAATT
>NZ_JANLVD010000096.1:0-11460 GCF_031363805.1 Flavobacterium sp.
AATTTGCGTTGGCGCTACCAATAATATTATGCTTTCCTCGACTATTGGGCGAAATAAAAACCTAATTCCAGGAGAAGTTATCAAACAAATAATCGAAGGTACCGAAGAAATTATCGAAGAATTAAAAACTCACGGTGTAAATATTCATTCCACAGGTGGCGAAACTGCCGATGTGGGCGATTTAGTAAGAACTATAATTGTAGACTCAACCGTTACAGCTCGCATGAAACGTGCTGAGGTTGTGGATAATGCTAAAATTCAAGCGGGAGATGTCATTGTAGGTTTGGCATCGTTCGGTCAAGCCAATTATGAAAAATTTTACAATGGTGGCATGGGTAGCAATGGTTTAACATCAGCGCGTCATGATGTATTCGATCATTATTTGGTACAAAAATATCCAGAAAGTTATGATGCCCAAGTGCCAATTGATTTAGTATATTCAGGTAAAATAAAATTAACCGATAAGGTTGAAAATTCTCCAATTGATGCTGGAAAATTAGTGTTATCTCCAACCAGAACTTATGCGCCAATTATTAAAAAAATATTGCAAGAATACACACCAACACAAATTCACGGCATGGTGCATTGTAGTGGTGGCGCACAAACCAAAATTTTGCATTTTGTAGATAATTTACATATTATAAAAGACAATTTATTTCCCGTTCCACCACTTTTCAAACTCATACAAGAACAGTCCAAAACCGATTGGAAAGAAATGTACCAAGTTTTCAATTGCGGACACCGAATGGAAATTTATGTCCCAGAAAATATAGCTGAAAATATTATAGAAATATCAAATTCATTTGGTGTCGAAGCACAAATTGTAGGTAGAGTGGAAGCAAGCGAAAATAAAAGATTGACAATTAAAAGTGAATATGGCGTTTTTGAGTATTGATTTACAGTTAAATACAAATTTTTGGCTTAAAACATTAAATTTATGAATGCAAAAAAATTATTGTTATTTATAGTTATAATTTTTTCAGTTTCGAAAAGTTATTCTTGTTCTTGTACTGCAAAGCCATCTGTAAAAATGAATTGGGAAAGTGCAAATGAAATTTTTAATGGAAAGATAGTAAGTGTCGACTCTCTACTTTATGGGAATAATGGTGCTAAAATTTATTCTTATACTGTAAAAATTTTAAAATCTTTCAAAATAGGTTTTTATAAAAATAGAGAATTTAGAACAATATTAACTCAAGATGGCTCAAGCTGTGATTTTATGTTTGAAATTGGTAAGGAATATCTAATCTATGCAAAAGAAGATAATCAAACATTATCAAGTTCAATTTGTTCAAGAACAAGCTTATTTAAAAATGTTGAAAAAGAAGAATCAGAAACTCTTGAAAAATTATATGAATCTTACGTATCCGATGTAAGTCGTGTTAGATTTGAAAAGTTTCAAAATAATGTTAGTTATCAAATTGATTTAGTTAAAAATGGTTTTGAACAGAAAATCCATTCACAAAATTCAATCATATATGCACTTTCAGGTATCATAATTTTACTTTTTATAATAATCTTGATTAAAACAATCAAAAGCTAATTACCAGTTCTTTTCCACAAACAACAAAAACTATGTACGAACTACTATTTTGGAATTATAAAGAAGGAATTTATCTTAACCATCATTTGGTGTACGAATCAATATCTGATGCAGAATTGGTCGATGGTTTGGAAGATTTGCCTATTGATATTATTCTTAATCGAATAAACAATGTTTTTGCCAGTTGGGAAAAAGTGGATGATGCTAGTTGGAAAAACACATCGGGCAAAGGTGCATTTCACATTCGAACCACACCACAAAGTGTAAAAATTGATTGTTATGGAACTGAAGGCAAAACCATGGATAAATTAGTTGATGTTTTGGATGAATTTAAATGTCCACTATACGATCCACAAGTTCCAGAACGCCACGATGAGTTTAACGAATAAATAACATTTTTAATATGAACGAAAAATTAGCATTACTTAAAAAAATTGCTTTAAAGGCAGGAATTGCTTGGGTTAAAATCATCGGGATTGGAATTTTAATATCTATTATAGGAATAATTGCCAGCTATTTTTTATATCAAAATTACGAAGGAGTAAATGGATTCGGCAGAATTACCAACGCTTTTCGCAATGAGTTTTGGACTGTACTTTTATTTATTTCGAATGTAGGAATGTTTATTTTTTCCATTTTATTTGCCAACAAATATGCTATTCATACCATTATTTCAATTGTTTACAAAGAAAAATTACAGGATTTTGTAACCCCTAAAATTGAAAAATATATCAGCAATATTTCAAACAAACAACCCGGTTGGTTGGATAAATTAACCAATGCATCTGTCGTAAAAATTAAATTACTGGGAGAGTTAAGATTTGATTCAAACATTAGTTCAGTAAACAAAAAAGTATTACGATATGGTTTCAAAAAAATAAATTTAGACGATGTCGATTTTTCGCAACCACATCTAGATTATCCAGCCATTATTGCCTACAAAATAAACGAGAAAATCTCGAAAATTGCGACACCAAGTATGAAAATATTTTGGGTTTCAGCAGTATTGCTTTTAATTTTATTGTTAATTGCGATAATTAAAATGCCCAGATAATATGAATTTTGATTTCAATGAAAATTATGTTTTAGAATCTGATCGAGTAAGATTGGAGTCATTGGAAGCCAACCATTTTTCAAGTCTAGTGACTTTTTCATTAAACGAAACTGAAATTTGGAAATTTTCATCTATTCCAGCAATTGGAGAAGAAAATTTTAAAAATTATTTGCAAATTGCTTTAGACAATCGTTACAAACAAACCGAATATGCATTTGCTGTTTTTGATAAAAAAACGAATCAATACGCTGGAAGTACTCGTTTTTATGACATCCAGCTTCAAAATAGAACTTTACAATTGGGATATACGTGGTATGGAAAAAATTTTCACGGCACAGGTCTCAACAAACATTGTAAATATTTGCTTATCGAATTTGCATTTGAAAAAATGAATATGGCACGTGTAGAATTTCGGGCAGATAACAATAATCTTCATAGCATAGCTGCTATCAAAAGTATTGGTTGCAAAGTTGATGGAATTTTACGAAGCAACATGACAAAACTAGATGGTTCTAGAAGGGATACTATTGTTTTAAGTATTTTGCGAGATGAATGGTTTGAAAGTGTCAAGGAAAATTTAAAACAAAAATTATTTTAATTGAAAATTTAATTTATTGTTAACTCAAAATAAACTTTTCTAACAAAAATTTCACAAACTTTGTAATAAAATAATTCAAATGAAAGTTATACCAAAAAATGGAATTGACAAACTTGTTTTCGGAATGAAACAAAATGATGTTTTGTCAATTTTTGGAAATCCAGACAAACAATTCAAAGATGAAGATCAAAATGTAATATTTATTTATAATGATTTGATGTTGCAAATGAGTTTCTACGAAGAGGAAGATTTTAGGCTAGGTTACCTAATTTCCTCTAATCCAGAGTTGACTATTTTTGACCATAATGTTATCGGCAAAACAATTGAAAATTTAAAATCTGAATTATTAACTTTTAAAACCTGGGAAAAAGAAAATTTTGATTTGGCAGAAAACTATTTCAACGAAGAAAATTGGCTGATTTTGGTTTCAGAATTTAATAAAATAGTAAAGGTAGAATTGGGATGCATCATAAACGATGACGAATTCGATTGGAAATATGGTGAATAAAAAAAGGCTTTCAGATTTGTTTCTGAAAGCCTTTTTAAGTTGTAACTTTTTATTTTTTTACTGGTAAAGCTTCCAAAATCTCAACTTCAAAAATAATATTTGCGTTTGGCGGAATCACGCCTCCAGCACCTTGAGCTCCATATCCTAGTGCAGATGGTATAAACAAAGTAGCTTTGTCTCCAAATGACATTAAATTTATACCTTCCAAGAAACCAGGAATCAAACCATCTTTTTTGCCCACTTGAAATGGAAAAGGTTGATATCCATTTTGATTCGCTCTATTTTGATCAAATTTACCACAAGTTTTATTTACATCTTCATAACTACTGTCAAACAAACTCCCGTCTTCAAGATAACCAGCATAGTGAACATACATTGTGGTTCCTTCAACAGGTTTTTTGCCATTTCCTTTTACAATAGTGTATTCTAATCCACTATCAGATTTTGTTGAAACAGCTCTGGTTTTTGCTAGTGAAGCTACTTTTTCAACCATGACACTTCCATATTTTGCATTGTATTCTTTTTTGGCTAAAACTACTTGTTCAGCTTGTTTCTTTTTGTTTTCAGCATCAATAAGCATTTGTTTTTTATCATCATCGCCTTTTGTAGCATAATAATCAGCAAATATTTTACTAGCATTGAATGCTTTTGCAGCAACACCTTTTTTGATAATTGTAAGCTTGTTGATTACATCGTTTTGTTCAATTTTATTAACTACATCCATTCCAGTAACTACGCTTCCAAAAACAGTGTGTTTGCCATCTAACCAAGGTGTTTCTTTGTGTGTAATAAAAAATTGACTTCCATTTGTTCCCACACCAGAATTTGCCATAGACAATATTCCGCCTTTATTGTGTTTTAAATCTGTAAATTCATCTTTAAATTTGTAGCCAGGGTCGCCAGAACCTGTTCCTAGTGGATCGCCACCTTGAATCATAAAGTCTTTGATCACACGGTGAAATTTCAATCCGTCATAATAAGGTTTGCCTTTCAATTCTGCTTTTACTATCGTATTTGTACCTTCTGTAAGCGATACAAAGTTTGCCACCGTGATTGGTGTTTTTACAAACTCTAATTGTACCAATATTTTGCCTTTATTGGTATCAAATTCAGCAAAAATACCTTCTCCACTTATAACACTGGGTTGAGTTTTTGTGATGGTTTTTTTTGTAACAACTTTAGTATTTTTTATAACTTTTTTTCCTGACTGCGCGTAAATGTTTGTTATTCCTAATAAAACAAACAGTATCAATTTTAATTTCATTTTCTAAATTTTTAATTATTGTGTTGGCATTTTCTCGAACAATTCCAGTTCGAATATTAAATTTGTATTGGGCGGAATCACACCACCAGCACCTTGTGCTCCATAAGCCAAATTGGATGGAATAAAAACAACAATTTTTTCTCCAAATGACATTTTTTCTAGACCTTCAATAAATCCTGGAATCATTCCGTCTTTTTTTCCCGCTTCAAATTGTAACGGTATATATTGTTTTGCGGCAGCTCTATTTGGATCTAGTTTTCCAAAATCGCGACTTACGTTTTCATAACTGGTATCAAATAAATTTCCGTCCTCAAAATAACCTGCGTAGTGAAAGAAAATTGGTGATCCAGCTTTTGCTTTTTTACCATTTCCTTTTTGTACGACACTATACATTAATCCTGATTCTGTTTTTACAGCCGAGCTTTTTAAACCTGAAAAATAAGCCATTTTATCAGTTATAGTTTTTTTGTATTTGGCATCACTTTCTTTTTTTATGGAAACTTCAGCATCAAAATAATCTTTAAAAACTTTTTGAGCATCAAATTTCTTTGCACTTGCTCCTTTTCTAATAATTTCTATTGATGTGATTTGGTCATCTTGCGCAATTTTATTTACCACTTCTTGACCAGTAACCACATGCCCGAAAACCGTATGGCGACCGTTTAAATAATTGGTTTCGTTGTGTGTAATAAAAAATTGACTTCCATTGGTTCCAGGTCCAGCATTTGCCATAGCCAAAATTCCAGCTTTATCCATTTTCAAATCATCTAGAAACTCGTCTTTAAATTTATAACCTGGCCCGCCAGATCCATTTCCGTCTGGATCGCCACCTTGTATCATGAAGTTTGGCAAAACTCTGTGGAATTTTAAACCATTATAAAATTTTTTGCCTTTGAATTTTTCGCTAACCATGTCATTTTTTCCTTCGGCAAGCGATACAAAATTGGCTACGGTAACAGGCGTTTTTTCAAATTCTAATTGCAATAAAATTTTCCCTTTGCTGGTTTCAATTTCTGCATACATTCCATCTGGCAATTTGCTGTGCTCAGAATTGCATGAAAATAAAAGTGCAATTGCACCCAA
The DNA here is from genome assembly GCF_031363805.1 of Flavobacterium sp. GTDB lineage: Bacteria > Bacteroidota > Bacteroidia > Flavobacteriales > Flavobacteriaceae > Flavobacterium. Next base: position 6,051 of record NZ_JANLVD010000096.1, read on the forward strand.
ACATAAACTTGCTATTTTATTCATTTTAAAAAAATTATAGTTATTCAATTTTGATTTCGTTTTCTGGTTTAATATCATTTAAAGTTACGGTACACATTAATGGCACATTATTTATAACTTTTTTATTATCGCCATGATAACCGTAGCCCATATGCGATGGAAAAAGAAAAGTTACTTTTTCGCCTTTTTTCATTAATTTAATTCCGTCTCGCAAACCTAACATAATATTTTGTTTGTCAACCAAATATTTTTGAGGTTTAAGTTCCAATTGGCTATAAATAATATTTCCTTTTAAATCTTTTATTTCATAATCAAAATAAGCAACGTCTCCCTTAGTAGGTTTAACATTTACCGAATCATTTTTAATAATGTAATGATACCAATATCCTTTTTTGGATGGAATATAATCTCTAGCAGTATCTTTTTGAATAATGGTTGCAATTAATGCTTCTTCTTTATCGTTCAAAATTTTATTTCTTTCTATAGATTCTTTCATAAACTCTCCAGAAGATTGAGAAACGGGTCTTCTAGGTTCTTGCTTTTTCGTACAGCAAGTGGCTAAATTCATGCCAAGAATCAAACAACATATTATTTTTAATAGTTTCATTTCTTCTATTTTTTAATTTCTTTTAGAATACTTTCAAAATACAAAACAGTTTCTTGTAGGGTTTTGTCTGATTTTCCTCCAGCAGCATTTTTATGTCCGCCACCACCAAAATAATTTCTAGAAAACTGATTTACATCAAAATCGCCTTCCGATCTGAAAGATATTTTGATAATTCCTTCTGCTGTATTTTCTATAAAGATAGCAGTAAAATCTATTCCAGCAATTGATAATCCATAATTTACAATGCCTTCCGTATCACCTTTTTGATAATTAAAACTATCTAATTCTGCTTGAGAAAGTGTAATATAAGTAGTTTTAAACTCTGGAAGTAACTTCATATTTTGCAAAGCTTTACCTAATATAAGCAATCTATTGTATGAACTTGTGTCAAAAAGCTGGTTGTGCACTTTGTTATTTTCTACACCTTTATCAATCAAATCGGCTACAATTCGGTGTGTTTTTCCAGTGGTTTTCGGAAAACGAAACGAACCTGAATCGGTTACAATACCTGTGTAAAGACATGTAGCTATGGTTTTATCGATTAAATTTTTCTCGCTTAATTGATCTATAAAATCATAAACCATTTCGCAAGTTGAGCCATAAGTGGTATCAGAAAAAGTATATTTTGCATAATTATCAGGCAACTCATGGTGGTCAATCATCATGAAAGTTTTATCCAATTTTTCTAGCGATGCTTTCATAATATCGCCAGTTCTATGCAAAGCATTAAAATCTAATGTAAAAATAAAATCTGATTTATCTAAAATATCTTCACATTTATGCTCTTCTTTCTCAAAAATTAAAACTTTTTCTGATGCTGGCAACCAGGCTAAAAAATTTGGAAATTCATTGGGAGAAATGACAGTTACTTGATGTTTTTGTTTTAACAAAAAATGATACAATCCTAGAGTCGATCCCATAGCATCACCATCTGGATTTCTGTGTGGAATGATTATTATTTTTTTTGGTGAAGCTAAAATATTTTTAATAGCATCAATTTCATTGGCTGTCATCATAATGCGAAAATACATATTTTGTATTTAAATTGTAGCCTAAAATTATCATAAACTTTTTAGTAAGGAAAATTATTTAGATTTCTTGATTTAATTGTTTGCTAAAATCCTCAATTCAAAACTAGATAAACGAGTCAAAAAAGCAAAATTTAAATTTTTAGTTTTAAAATTTTAAAAGTATTTTTGCACATGCAACACAACGTACTTATTTTAGATTTTGGGTCACAATACACACAATTGATTGCCCGCCGAGTTCGAGAACTCAATATTTTTTGCGAAATTTTTCCCTTTGATAAAATTCCAACAGATTTATCTAGTTACAAAGCCGTAATTCTTGGCGGAAGTCCATTTTCAGTGAGGTCTGAAGAAGCACTACATCCAGATTTGTCTCAAATTCGTGGCAAAATGCCTTTATTGGCTGTTTGTTATGGAGCGCAATATTTGGCTCATTTTTCAGGTGGAGAAGTAGCTGCGTCAAACACACGCGAATACGGACGCGCAAATTTGACATATATTAAAGAGAACGAAACTTTTTTTGAGAATGTAAATTTGAATTCTCAAGTTTGGATGTCACACTCAGATTCGATTAAAAAATTGCCAACCAATGGTGTGAAAATTGCTAGCACGCACGATGTTGAAAATGCAGCTTATAGAATTGAAGGCGAAACTACATATGCCATTCAATACCATCCTGAAGTTTTTCACTCCACCGATGGCAAACAAATGCTAGAAAATTTTTTAGTCAAAATTGCAGAAGTACCACAAAATTTTACACCAAATGCGTTCGTTGAAGAAATGATTGCAGAACTAAAAGAAAAACTGCAAGATGACAAAGTCGTTCTAGGACTTTCTGGTGGTGTCGATTCTACAGTGGCTGCAGTTTTATTGCATCAAGCCATTGGAAAAAATTTGTATTGTATTTTTGTAAATAATGGATTGTTGCGTAAAAATGAATTCCAAAATGTACTAGAACAATACAAAGGAATGGGATTGAATGTAAAAGGCGTTGATGCTGGAGACAGATTTCTTTCGCAATTAGCTGGAATCTCTGATCCTGAAACAAAACGTAAAACTATTGGTCGTGTTTTTATAGAAGTTTTTGATGATGAATCAAAAATTATTGAAGACGTAAAATGGTTGGCTCAAGGCACCATTTATCCAGATGTAATAGAGTCGGTTTCTGTAAAAGGACCATCGGCGACCATAAAATCGCATCATAATGTTGGTGGTTTGCCCGATTATATGAAATTAAAAATTGTTGAACCTTTGCGAATGCTTTTTAAGGACGAAGTGCGTAGAGTAGGGGCAACACTTGGAATTGATCCTGAATTATTGGGCAGACATCCGTTTCCTGGCCCTGGACTTTCTATTAGAATTTTGGGCGATATTACACCAGAAAAAGTCCAAATTCTGCAAGATGTTGATGCTGTATTTATTGATGGATTAAAATCATGGAATTTATACGATAAAGTTTGGCAAGCAGGCGCCATTTTGCTTCCAGTAAACAGTGTAGGTGTCATGGGTGACGAACGTACTTATGAAAAAGTTGTAGCGTTGCGAGCAGTTGAATCTACTGATGGTATGACGGCAGACTGGGTTCATTTGCCTTATGATTTTTTAATGAAAATATCAAACGATATTATCAATAAAGTAAAAGGAGTTAACAGAGTTGTTTACGATATTAGTTCAAAACCACCAGCAACTATTGAATGGGAATAATCGATTAAATATTAAAAAAGATAGATTAAAAGACGCTTTTTATCGATGAACGAATTGGTTGATTAAAAATGTTAAAAATAATTATGATAAGTCATTACAATAAATATCTTTGTAATGACTTATTCCCTAAATAGCCATAATTATGAAGTGTTTTTTAGCATTATTCTTATTTATTTCGCAAATTATTTACGCTCAGCAAGAGAAAACACTATCTCACAAAGTTATAAAAGGCGAAAACATCTATCAAATTTCTAAAAAATACAATGTTACTCCAGCTGAAATTTTCAAAATAAATCCAGAATCTCAAAATGGGTTACAGGAAAATTCAATTTTGATAATTCCCAACAGCAATTCTTTTTCTTATAATATTAAAAAAACTGAAATTCCAGTCAATAAATCATCCAAAAATCATTTGGTTCAACAAAAAGAAACATTATACGGAATTTCTAAATTATATAATGTTGCAATAATCGATATTGAAAAAGCAAATATTGATTTATTGAAAGATGGAATAAAACCTGGACAATCTTTAATTATTCCAACTAAAATTGTTCAGAAAGAAGAAGTTAAAATAAAGCCAACCCTAGTTTCTTCAGCTACGACTGAAAACACTTTAAACAATAATACACATATTGTAAAACCACAAGAAACATTATTTGGCATTGCCAGATTATACAATGTTTCAGTTAATGATCTGGATAAACTAAATGCAGAAATTTTAACTGATGGTTTACAAATTGGAGAAACCATTGCCATTCCAAACAAAAAGAAAACCTTGAATGGGCAAGCTAGAATAATCAATAGTGAAACCATTTTTCATGTTGTTGAAGCAAAAGAAACCAAGTTTTCAATAGCCAAAAAATACAATACCACCATTGCGCAACTGGAATCGCAAAATCCTGAAATTATTGGTGGTTTAATTATTGGGAATAAATTGGCCATCAATACAAAATTGGTAAAACCAAATAGCGACAAAGAGGAATTAATGATTGCCTTGGCAGAAAAACAAGTGGCTGTCGAAAAAGTAAAAGCGAAAACACTTGAAATTGAAGATTTACAAGATAAACTGACGGTTCAAAAACAAATGAATCAAAAAGTACTTAAAGTAAATTCGCTTAAAGTAAATTTAAATTCTATCGATGAAACCAAAGGTGGCTCAGCAGAAAAATTAAAATTGGTTTTGGAAGCCAATAAAAATATTCAAGAAATATTAATTTCAAAATTGGATTCACTTGTTGTAACTATGAGTGATGATTTGGTAGTTTTGAAAGACAAAGAAATTGACGATTTGGAAGAATCAAAAAGACTGGAAAGAGAATCGTATAAAAGTATCGGTCAAACCAATGAGATGCTATTTCAGCTGAAAAAGGATTTGGCTGACAATCGTAAAATTTATGCAGGTTTGATGAATAAAGTGCAGCAAATATCATATGATGAAAACCACGAATACAAGAAAAAAGTCAAAGAAAACTACAAAACAAAAAATTTAACCGAAGCCGATAAAGCTTCGATTGAAGCCATAAAAAAAATTCAAGAATCACAAGAAATAAATAACAAAAAAAATGAATTTCTTTTAACAAAAATTGATTCATTAGGAAACGAGAAAAATGTCGAGTTAAAGCGTCGCATTGGTAAAGCCAATTTTTATAGTGCCGAAGCTAGAGATTTTGACGATAAAATGGCACAAGCAAAACTCAAACGCTACCAAAAAAATGCCATTGATATTCAAAAAGACAAAACAATAGTAGCTGAAACTCCAACCAAAACCCGTGAAGAAATCAGAAAAGAATTGGGCAACGATGTGGTCGATGAAAAGAAAATGGTTAAAATTGAAGTTTTGAAAAATATTAAAGATGTAAAAAATGGGTATTATATAGTCGCCAATATTTTTACGGAAGCCAAACCAAGAGACGAATTTACCTTAAAATTGACAGATTCGGGAGAAGTGAACTCCAATTTTTTCTTTAATATTAATATATTTTCGTATTATGTTTTTTCAAAATCTTTCAACAATGTCGACGAAGCATTGTATGAATGCAAGCAAAAAGCTGGAAATCCGTTGTTTGAAAAC
>NZ_JANLVD010000103.1:0-10921 GCF_031363805.1 Flavobacterium sp.
TGTTGGTCAGCTATGGATGATGATCAAAATGGAATTGATAATACGCTTCAACCTTCAAATTGCAACAACTCAATTTCTGGCAATGTAATAACGGATTCAAGTGCAAATCTGATTCAAGATTTTTCATCGTTTGCACCAACACAAAAAGGAGTTTTTGTCACGCTAAACATCAGTACCAGTTGCAATAACACCAATGCAACTGCCTATTTGAATGTAGATTTAGATAATAATTTAATTCATGTCATCAATTACAAACATTTTGGATCAGCAACATTTTCGACTGTTCTGAATAATGATTCTCCAAATGTGTATTCAGAATCTGCTGTAAACGGAAAATTAAAATTCTCTTTAATAAATGATAAATTGTACATTCAACGAGTATCCACACCTTGTACAGGAAGCAGTTATCAGATAACTAATTCATGTTATTCTTTGGGCTCAGACCAAGTTTTGGCAATGGAGAATTTCATTTCAAATTCTGCAACCACCATTGTAGCCTTCCCGAATCCGACAACCAACTCATTTACTATTGATACAAAATCGAATGGTTCAGAATTTAGTTTAAGTATTTACAACATCGATGGTAAGTTTATCACATCAAAATTTGAAAAAACAGCCGATAACTTGTTGCAAGTAAATATGGAGCAATATGCTGAGGGTTTATATTTTGTGATATTACATAATAAAACAGATGATAAATACAACTATTTGAAAATTATTAAAAAGTAAACCATGAAATTTAAATTAATTTTTGCTTTTTTAGTGTTTCAATCCAGTTTTTCTCAACAAAAAACATGTGGAACAGATTCGTATATGCAACAAATGATGAAAAATCCAGTTGCAAAACAAAAACATCAGGATTTGCAAAATAGATTTGAAATTGAATTATTAAAACTTCAAAATCAACAAAACAAATCGGCTACAAATACCAACGAAACCATTATTGTACCTGTTGCAGTGCATTTTCCTGATGTTGCTCCAACATCAACCGATAAAGAATGTTTAAAACAATTGGCGCAAAACCAACTAGATATTTTAAACAAAGATTTTAATGCAACAAATTCAGACATAACTTTATGGACTCCAGCAGTAAGTTCCTTTTATCCAGGCACAAATTTGGGTGTTTTTGACGTAAAATTTGTTTTAGCAACTCAGAACCATCCTGACAACACGGGGCTTGTAAACGGGCGAGTAGCCGTAACTTTTGGTACTAGCTTTGTGGGCAATGATTATGACCAAAAATGGAAATATTATTTAAATATTTTAGTTGGAGACTTGATTGGCGGTGGAGGTGGAATTTCGCCGCAGGGAGGAGTTCCAAATTCGGGGTGTTCAATTATTATAGATCAAGAAAATTTTGGAAGCGGAACTGGTTGCACAGGATATGTACCATCTGGAAATTATAACTTAGGTAGAGTATTATCACACGAAGCGGGTCATTATTTCAATTTAGATCACATCTTTGCAAGCGGCAGTTGCAATGACACAAATAATGATAATTGTGCGGACACGCCACAATGTCTTGTTTCAGTCGGCTGCCCAGTTATCGGCAGTGTTGCAGGTTGCGATACCAATCAGAAATCGTTAACTATGAACTACATGGATTATACAGAAGATGCTTGCAAGTTTATGTTTACCGCAAACCAAGCGACTAGAATGAAAGCGTATTACAACGTTATTGCAAGTCAATTTGCAACAAACGTGTTGGGTAATGAGCAATTTGAGTTTAAAGATTTCACTCTATTTCCAAATCCAAATACTGGTAGTTTCAAAATATCATTTCAACCAGAAAACAACGATGAAATTGAAATAAAAGTTTACGATATGAGTGGCAGAAATATTTACAATAAATCATTTTTAAATTCTGGTATGTTTGATCAGGAATTACAAATGAATACTATTTCGTCAGGTATGTATTTTGTAAATATTCAAAATGGTGCAAAAAAATTGGTTAAAAGAATTATGGTAGAATAACTAGAAGTATTATAATTTACAAAAAAGTTAAAAACTTGGGGAAAATTCAAAAACTTAATGCAACAAATTATATTAAATTATAAACAGATTAAAAAAATTATGAAAAAAATCCAATTAATCATCATAACCTTTTGCTTTGCTTTAAGTTATGGACAATCATCAGAAACGAACAAAAATACCGATTTGTACAAAAACGCACCAGATTGGGCAAAATTGATGTTTTCAGAAAACCCAAACGTATTTGAGGTTGATGAGTTGTACTACAAATATTATCAAACCAATGCTTATAAAAAAACAAATTATACACAATATTACAAGCATTGGCGAAGACCCTTAGACATTTATTTGAATAATGAAGGAAAAGTTGATATTACAAAAAAGGTAAAACAATCAGCAGTTATCAGTAAACTACGAAGCGATACACAACTAAAAAGATTAGCAGGTGGCAATTGGACCGCTTTGGGTCCGTTTAAAAATCCTATTCCCGGCGGAGTTACACCAAGTGGTGGTCAGGCAAACGTTGTTTCTCTGGCACGTTGCGAAGGTTCACCAAATGTAATGTATTGTGGTACAGAGCCTGGCGAAGTTTACAGAACCGCAGATGGAGGAAATAATTGGGTAAATGTATCTAAAACATTGGTTACTCAAGATTCCCCAGATACTGTTTTAGCAAATGTAGGCGTATTTGCCTTAGCAGTGCACCCTACAAATCCAAATATTGTTTATGCAGGCTCTGGAACTCAAATATTTAAAACCACCGATGGCGGCAATAATTGGGTTGTAGTTCATAATAGCAATATGCTTTATTATGGATATGTGCTAAATCCAGCAGAGATATATATAAGTACTGCTAATCCAGAAATAGTTTTAGTAGCTGGAAAAGAAGGGATTTACAGAACAGAAAATGGTGGCGCAACTTGGACCAATGTATTAAATTATGAATGTTATGATATTAAAGCCAAACCAAATAATTCAAATGTACTGTACACAGTAAGAAGAAACGATGTTACTAATACACATGAGTTTCTTACTTCAACGGATGCAGGTTTAACTTGGACGCCTCAAACAACTGGTTGGTACACTTCTACAAATACTGCCAGATCGGTAACTGGTGCGAGAATTGCAGTTTCGGACGCAGACAGCAACCGTGTTTATGCTTACCTAGTAGGCGATTCAAAACCCGACGATCAAAATTTTATTGGACTTTATAAAAGTATCAACGGAGGTGTTAGTTGGGTAAATACTCAGGGTTATGATGGTGGTCCTTATACTACAACACATTTAAATTTAGTAAGAACTAGCGTAAATGGTGGTTTTAGTAATATTAGTGGGCAAAGCACAATGAATATGGCCATTATGGCATCAAACACTAATGCTGATCATATTTTGGTGGGCGGAATTGGAATGAATCGTAGTACCGATAGTGGACAAACTTTTACCTGTAAATATAATTATGAATGTTCCTCTGGTGTTGGGATTTTACCATTATTTCACGTAGATTCTCAAGATTATAGGGCTTTTGGCAATGAGTATTGGGCAACTACTGATGGCGGTATTTTTAAATCGAATGATTTTTTTGATACCAACTCAGAGTTTAAAATGGACGGTGTTAGAGCAGTAGATTTTTGGGGATTTGGTTCTGGTTGGAACCGAGATATTTTAATGGGTGGTACTTATCATAACGGCGTAGATGCTTATGCAGAAGGCTATCCTGCGGGCACATTTTTAAATTTAATTGGTGGAGAACCTCAATCTGGTTATGTAAGCCCAAGTAACGAATCACGTGTTTATTCAAATAATTTAGGTAGTCAATATTTGCCATTAACAATTACAGGGACTGTTCTTGACGCACCAGCTAATACGGATTTACAGGTAAACGAAGGACCATGGTATGCAGAGTCTTCAGAAATGGAGTTTCACCCAAGTTGTTTTAACTATATCTATAAAGGTTATCAGAACAAAGTTTTTAAGAGTTTAGACGGAGGTGAAAATTATACTGCTAAATATACTGCAGCGCCAAATTCAAGAGTACTAGGAATTGAAATTTCTAGACGTAACACCAATACTATGTATGTAGTAGTTAGATCACCATCAACACCAACATTTCTAGGAATTTGTACTATTGTAAAAACCACAAATGATTGGGCAACAAGTACAACAATTAATTTACCAGGATCATCAAACCATAAGACAATTATAACTTTAGATCCAGAAAACGATCAAATAATTTGGGTTGCTTACCCACAAGGTGGAGATAACAATTTAATTTATCAATCTATAGATGGTGGTGCAACTTGGATTAATAAAACTACAAATATATTACACGGTCAAACTATTCAATCCATAGTTACAATTGGCGGAACAAATGGCGGTATTTATGCAGCAACAAACCTAACTTGTTATTACAAAAACAATACCATGACAGACTGGATGGTTTTTAACGGAAACTTACCAACAGTTACAAATACAAATGCACTTCGTCCTTTTTACAGAGACGGTAAACTTAGAATGGCCACATACGGAAAAGGAATTTGGGAAACCCAATTGTATGAGCAACCAACAAGACCACTTGCCAAGATAATGGTAGATAAATTAGTTGCTGGAAACTGTACGGCTACTTTTAATTTCGACGATTATTCTATACTAAATCATGCCAACGCAACTTGGGCCTGGACTTTTCAAGACGGAAACATAAGTACTTCGACACAACGTAACCCACAAGTTTTTTTTAATACTGCAGGCAATCATTTAGTAACACTAAAAGTAACAAATGCAGCTGGAGTTTCATCTACAGATACATTAACTGTAACAACAAATTCAGGTTTAAGCTCAGTTGCGGCAGGATTAAATCAAAATTTTGAAACAAATTTATTACCGCAAAATTGGTACCAAGAAACTAACGGAAATTATAACTGGACATTAAATAACACAATTGGTGGTTTTGGACAAAGCTCAAAATCTATGTTTGTTAACAACTACAGCTTAACGGCTTCCAGTCAACCTTATGCAGACATCAATGCACGTATAAATATGACTTCAATTAGTGCAGCAAATGCAATTCTTACTTTTGATGTGGCTTATGCATTTTATAATGACCAAGACAAAGACAAGTTGCAAGTAATTGTTTCTAAAGATTGCGGAACAAATTATGCCATACTATATAAAAAATCAGGTCCACAATTGGCAACAGCACCTCCAACTACAAATTATTTTGTACCTACAGCTACACAATGGCGAACAGAATCTATAAATTTATCTGCCTACATTGGTACCCGCGATGTTAATATAAAATTTAGAAATATAAACAAATTCGCGCAACCAGTATATATAGATAATATTAAACTAAATGGTGCAGCATTATCAATAGATGATTTAAAATTTGAAACACCTTCAGTTTATCCAAACCCAATAGCAAGCAATGGTTTTGTTACTGTAAACGGAATTGACAATGGCAATATTAAATTTAATTTATTTAGTATAGATGGAAAACTAATAGACACCATTTTTACAAAGTTTAATACACCAATTCCTCTTAGTAATTACAATTTGAAAGAAGGAATATTTTTGTATAAAATAATTTCGGAAGACAAAATACTAAACGGGAAGCTAATTGTTTCGGACAGGAAATAGAGAATTAATAGTTTGATAATCAATTAAAAAAATAAACCATGAAAACCAAAATTTATTTATTGCTATTATTTTTAATGACAATCAATGGTTTTGCGCAAGAAACCAAAATGAGTATTAAAGACTACGTTAACTTTTCTGATTTACCATCAAAAACTAGCAACATGCCAAGTTGGGCAAATCAATTTTACAGCAATCCCGACCAAATCAACATCAATAATTTAAAAAAAGAACTTAACGATTGGTTAATCGAGGAAAAGGAAGAAAGAAAAGAGAACATTAGCAAAAAGAATGATAACGAATCTAAAAACGAATTCAAAGAAAGCATTTCTGAGAATCCTATTGTTAGGTTTGCTATAGACTTTGTAATCAAAATTCCAAATGAATGGATTAACGAAAAAGGCTTTTTGAATTTGCCAACAAAGCAAGATTTTATAAATAAAGCAGAAAATTATGAAAAAAATAGGAATACAACCAATAAAAAAAATGAAGGTAAAAATGCTTTAGTAAACAATTGGGAACAAATTGGCACCTTGGAAGTTGTAAAAAACGATAAACAAGTTCAAGCAATTACAAATATTTTATTCTTAAATATTGCACCTTCTTCAACAAATGTAAGGTTGGCAAGCACAGAAACAGGTTCGCTTTTCAAAACAATGGATGGTGGAGAAAATTGGGCTTTTTTGAGTGATTATGGTGGTTCAAGTGCTTTTCATCCTACCGATTCTAATAAAATAATTTTAGGAAGTAATCCGTTTAGATATAGCTCAAATGGTGGTTCAAGTTGGTCTATTTTGCCAGTCGTTGCAACTTGTAATGAAATTTTATGGTCTAACAATGGCACTACTATTATTGCTGCTACAGAACAAGGCGTCTATGTATCTTCTGATGCTGGAGCAACTTTTAGTTTGAAACAATCAGGTAGTTTTATGGATGTTGAATTCAAACCTGGGAGTTCATCAATTGTCTATGCAATAAACAATCAAGGCGTTTTTTATAAAAGCAACGATGCTGGATTAACATGGGTTATAAAACCTACCAATTACACTTTAAACACTGTTAAAAGAGCATTTTTACTAGCCGTATCTGATGCTAACCCAGAATTAATATCTATTGCTTTTTTAACTGAAAGTGCTCCTAATGAAGGTGTAGTCGAATTAATAAAAAGCACCAACGGTGGCGAAAATTTTTCACCACTATCTGTAAGTAACATTGGGTTTTCGCAGGGATCTTATTCATTTGTTTTTGGTATTTCTCCTACAGATTTAAATATCTATTATATTGGTGTTGCAGATTTCTTGAAATCCACAAACGGAGGATTAAATTTTAACGTTTTGGGTGGTTACGGTGGCCCTTTAGGTATAAGTCTCCATCCTGACATTCAAGACATGGTCATCCTAGGTAACAAGGTTGTGCTATCTACGGATGGCGGCGTGGGTGAATCTCCCGATAATTTTACCGATTTATCATTATGGAAAAGTACCAGCAAAGGACTATTTTCTTTAAATTATTTTGGTTTTGATATTGGGTTTAATACCGATCAGATGGGCGGAGGAAAAGTACACAACGGCAATGATATATTTAACCCAAACTGGAACAACAGAAAATCATTATTAGTCGAGATTAGAGAAGCTCCAGTAGGAAAAGCAATTTTCAGCAGACCAAATTCATTGTTTTATGCAGACATGAATCCAAAACAATTTAAACAAATTGATGTAGATTATAACCCAATTTTTACCAACTCTTTTCCATTTACTTTAGAAAATAATTCACATGTAAACGGTTTAAGAAATAGTGATACCACTTCTAACACAGTAGACAGTAACATAATTTACGCAGGTTTTGAAAATAATGTATTAATATCTTACGACAATGGTGCAACAAGTCAAATTTTAAAAAGTTTTAGCTCGCTAGTTTGGGATGTTAAAACAACTCGTAAAGATGCCAAAGTAATCTATGTAATGACGCAAACAGATGGCTTATGGAAAACTAGTGATGGCGGAGCAAATTGGATTAGTTGCAATATGATACTTAATAATGTAGATTTAAAATCTAACGGAGTTGATTGTTATATTGATGTATCTCAAACCAATGCAAATGAAATTTGGCTGACTAGAAAAGGAGGTAGCAACATAACAAGAATTTTTAAAAGCACCGATGGTGGACAAGTTTGGACAGATCTAAACACACCAACATTAAACCAGTTTAACGTTCGCCAAATACAAAATCAATACGGTTCAAACGGAGGCGTTTACCTCATGGGAGACATAAATAGCATTTCAAAATGTTTTTATCGGAACAATACCATGAGTGATTGGGTTGATTATTCTTCAAATTTAATGCTTGGAACGGCACTTGAAAGAGTGTTTTTAAAAGCCTCATACTATAAAGAAAGATTAATAGTTGCCAGCGCAAAAGGTGGCGTACAAACAATTCCTTTTTACGAAAAAAGTAATCCTGTGGCACAACCAACCACCAACGTAAAGGACATTTGTGTTAACCAAGAAATAAAGTTTAGCGATTATAGCATCCTAGATTATACTGCTGCAACCTGGGAATGGTCGTTTTCTAAAACACCAGTTTATTTAAATGGTACAAGTGCAGGTTCAAGAGACCCTATTGTAAAATTTTTATCACCAGGAGTTGTAAATGCTACGCTAAAAGTAACTAACAGTTCAGGAATTTCAGATACAAAAACGATAACTAACTTTGTAAATGTAAATTACAATTCAGCAAGCTGTTCGCTTTTAGACTCTGATTATGACATTGACTTAGGTTGTGTTAGCAATATTGCAAGTTCAATAAATATTGGAGTTGGAGGTCAGGTATTAATAACAAATTTTAATAATGCAACAACTGGAAAATTTTTAGTAAATCTTAATTTTTTCAATAATTGTACAGGTGCTAATGGTAGTTTAATTGCTAGCGTCAATTTAGATACCAATCAAATTAATGTAATACGTTACAACCATTTTGGGGGTAGCCCTATTGATATGTTGGGTAACAACACAAGCAACGTAACAAGTAATAGCAATTATTTGGGAAAAGTCTCTTTTTCTTTAGCTAATAATTCATTGTACCTTAATCACATCAGTAATGCATGTTCTTCTGGGGGTTATATTCGTCTAACCAACTCTTGTTGGAAACCTTATATTGTCAATATAATGGATAACGGAGATTATGTCGAATTACAAAAATGTGATAAACAAATTCCACAATCAGCAAGTATTACAGGTAGCACAGATATATTGGTAACAGATTTTGCCAATGCAACAAGCGGACTATTTTATGTAAATCTTAATACTTTTACTTCATGCAATAACGCAACAAATAATTTAAAAGCTATTGTAAATCTAGATTCAGACATAATACATGTGCTTGGATACCAACATTTTGCCTCAACAAACTCAGATATTACAGGAAACGAAACAAGTTCTGTAACCAGTACATTGACTACAAATGCACAAGTAAATTATTTCATTAGTAACAATAAACTTTACGTTAAAAGAATTTATAATCCTTGCGGCAACGGAAATTTTAGACTCAACCCATCGTGTTGGTCTGCTATGGATGACGATCAAAATGGAATTGATAATACGCTTCAACCTTCAAATTGTAACAACACTATTTCTGGCAATGTTATAACTGATTCAAATGCAAATCTTATTAAAGATTTTTCATCATTTGCAGCAACACAAAAAGGAGTTTTTGTAACGCTAAACATCAGTACTAGTTGCAACAACACAACTGCAACTGCATATTTAAATATAGATTTAGATAATAATATAATTCACGTTATCAATTATAAACATTTTGGATCTACAATATTTTCGACTGTTTTAAATAACGATTCACCAAATGTGTATTCAGAATCTGCCGCAAACGGAAAATTAAAATTTTCTCTTGTAACCGACAAACTCTACATTCAACGAGTTTCAACGCCTTGCGCAGGAAGTAGTTACCAAGTTACTAATTCTTGCTATTCATTAGCAGCAGACCAAGTTTTGGCAATAGAAAATTTTATTTCACATTCAGTTGCCACCATTGTTGCTTTCCCGAATCCTACAACCAATTCATTCACGATTGATACCAAATCGAATGGTTCCGAATATAGTTTAAGTATTTACAACATCGATGGTAAGTTTATCACATCAAAATTTGAAAAAACAACTGATAACTTGTTGCAAGTAAATATGGAACAATATGCTGAAGGTTTGTATTTTGTGATAGTGTATAATAAAACAGATGATAAATACAACTATTTGAAAATAATTAAAAAATAACACTACGAAAACCAAAATAATATTTAATCTGTTTTGTAATTGATATTTTTAAATGGAGAATATTATGCTAAGAAAATATGATTACAAGAAATAGCTGAATTACTATTGATTGAATGTTACAATATAAAAAAATCATACCAAGTTATAAACAAAAATGTAAATTATGAAAAAAATTAAATTATTTATATTAATCATATGTTTTTCAGTAGGTTACGGACAATCTACGGGAGTTGATAAAAACAGTGAATTATACAAAAATGCACCAGACTGGGCAAAATTAATGTTTTCAGAAAAACCAAATGTAAATGAGGTTGATCAATTATATTTAAAATATTTTCAATCTAGAGCTTATAAAAAATCAAATTATACACAATATTATAAGCATTGGCGCAGATCAGTTGATTCGTATTTGAATAATGACGGTCAAATTGATTTTTCAAAAAAAGCTAAATTTGCATTAGCCGTAGATAAACTAAGAAAAGATACACAATTAAACAGAGTAGCGAGTGGCAATTGGACAGCGTTGGGACCATTTAAAAATCCTAAAACTGGCGGCGTTGCGCCAGGTGGTTCTCAAGCAAACATTCTCTCGATTGGTCGTTGTGAAGGAACACCAAATATAATGTATTGTGGCACAGAACCTGGAGAAGTTTATAAAAGTACCGACGGCGCTAATACTTGGGTGAATGTTTCTAAAACTCTAGTTACTGCTGATGCAGTAGATACTGTTGTTGCGAACGCAGGCGTTTTTGTTGTCTCAGTGCATCCCACAGATCCAAATATCGTTTATATTGGTTCAGGTAATCAAGTTTTTAAAACTACAGACGGTGGCAATAATTGGGCTGTAGTTTTTACCAGTACTATTAGAAATAGTGGCTATATAATAAATCCTGCAGAAATACATATTAATGCAGCAAACCCAAATATAATTTTATTAGCTGGAAAAGAAGGTATTTATAGAACAACAAATAGTGGTGCAAATTGGAACCAAGTACTAAACAAGGAGTGTTATGATATTAAGGCCAAACCTAATAATC
>NZ_JANLVD010000138.1:0-1707 GCF_031363805.1 Flavobacterium sp.
TAACGGAATTCGAAACGCGATTATAAATAATTTTACCAGATTAGAAACCAGAACCGATGTTGGTGCATTATGGGAAAATTATTTGGCTTCAGAACGCGTAAAACATCAAAATTATACTCAAAAAACAGTTTCAAATTATTTTTGGCGTACTTATGACCAACAAGAATTAGATTGGCTTGAAGATGAAAATGGAAATCTAAGTGGATTTGAATTCAAATGGAATGAAAATCGAAAAGCAAAAATTCCAACAGCTTTTGCAAAAGCCTATTCAGAAGCGACTTTCGAGGTTATTAACAAGGGAAATTATTTGGATTTTATAACTTAAATTACTTTCTTAAAATATTAAAATCCTTGCGAACTTTGCGAAAACCTTTGCATCTTTGCGGTAAAATTATAATAAAATGAACCAAATACAATTCATACAAATCCAAGCCAACACCACATCAAAAAATATTGAGGCAACCATAAAATTGCTCGACGAAGACTGTACAATCCCGTTTATTTCTCGTTACCGAAAAGACCAAACAGGCAATTTGGATGAGGTATTTATCGAACAAATTGCGAAACTTCAAAAAGAATATGATCTAATTATAAAAAGAAAAGAAGCCATTTTAAAATCTATCGAGGAACAAAATGCCTTAACGCCAGAATTGTCAAAAAGAATATCCGAAAGTTTCGATTTGCAAGAAATCGAAGATGTTTATTTACCTTATAAAAAGAAGAAAAAAACCCGTGCAGATTTGGCTCGTGAAAATGGATTGGAACCATTAGCGCAACTAATTTTACTGCAAAACAATGACAATGTAGATTTCTTAGCAACAAAATTCATCAACAAAAATATTATTAACGAAGATTTTGCTTTGCAAGGCGCACGAGATATTGTAGCCGAATGGATTAACGAAAATATATTTGTCCGAAAACAATTGCGAAGGCTTTTTCAGCGAAAAGCCAACATCGAAACTAAAGTTGTAAAAAAGAAAGCGGAGGAAGAAGGTGCGCAAAAATTTTCTCAATATTTCGATTGGTCAGAAAATTTAGCCAAAACACCATCTCACCGATTACTTGCTATGCTTCGTACTGAAAACGAAGGTTTTGTCAAACTAAAAATAGAAGTTGATATTGACGAAGCCTATGATTTAATTGACGAAATTATTATCAAAAACAGCAATTCACCCTCAATTTCGCACGTTCAATTAGCCATTGAAGACTCCTATAAACGATTGTTGAATCCAGCCATTTCCAATGAAGCTTTGCAAGAAGCCAAAACTAAAGCTGACAAAACGGCTATTGATGTTTTTGCTTCAAATTTGGGACAACTTTTATTAGCGCCACCATTGGGCGAAAAACGAATTTTGGCAATAGATCCAGGTTTTCGTTCAGGATGTAAGATTGTTTGTTTGGATGAAAAAGGCGATTTGTTGTACAACGAAACCATTTATCCGCACGCGCCACAAAAAGAAGATGCAATGGCAATGAAAAAAATTCGTTCCATGGTCAATGCCTATAATATTGAAGCCATTTCTATTGGAAATGGAACTGCAAGCCGCGAAACCGAATTTTTTATTAAAAAAATTGCGTTTGATAAGCCCGTTCAAGTTTTTGTGGTTTCAGAAGCAGGAGCATCGGTTTACTCGGCAAGCAAAATAGCCAGAGACGAATTCCCAAATTATGATGTAACGGTTCGTGGTTCGGTTTCAATTGGCAGAC
>NZ_JANLVD010000147.1:0-5799 GCF_031363805.1 Flavobacterium sp.
GATATCTTTAATTACAGAGTCTTTAGTATCTTTATCATACTTAAGAGCAATTTTGATGGTTCCCTGAACAGAGTTATCATCAAATTTGTAACTTAAAATATACCCTTGATCGAATAAAATTTTTGTGATTTCTTTTTTAAGATTAGAAGCTGGAATCTCAACCACCTTGTGGTTTGCCATCACTGCATTTCTAACTCTCGTAAGATAATCTGCAATTGGATCTGTATACATTTGTATTAATTTGCGACTATGGTTTTCAATAAGTACTCACTAATTGAACCTTTAGCCAATTTATAATTTTTTTAATCTTACCAGCTAGCTTTTCTAACTCCCGGTATCAATCCTTGGTTAGCCATTTCACGAAATGTTACACGTGAAAGACCGAATTGACGCATATAACCTCTTGGTCTACCTGTCAATTTACAACGATTGTGTAAACGAACCGGTGAAGCATTTTTTGGTAATTTTTGTAAACCTTCGCGATCTCCGGCTTCTAACAAAGCTTTTCTTTTCTCAGCATACTTTGCTACCGTTTTTTCTCTCTTAACCTCACGGGCTTTCATTGATTCTTTAGCCATATCTTAATTCTTTTTAAAAGGTAAACCTAATTCAGCCAATAATGATTTTGCTTCTTTATCTGTTTTTGCAGAAGTAACAAATGAAATATCCATTCCTGATATTTTGTTTACTTTGTCAATATCAATTTCTGGGAAAATGATTTGCTCCAAAACACCAAGATTATAATTTCCTCTTCCATCAAAACCAGTAGCTTTAATTCCGCTAAAATCTCTAACACGTGGTAAAGCAGAAGTAATAAGTCTATCTAAAAACTCATACATTCTTTCTCCACGCAAAGTAACTTTTGCTCCAATAGGCATTCCTTTTCTCAATTTGAATGACGCAACGTCTTTCTTTGAAATAGTAGATACTGCTTTCTGTCCAGTGATCTTTGTTAACTCTTCAACTGCATAGTCGATTAGTTTCTTATCAGATACAGCTGCACCAACTCCTTTACTTAAAACGATTTTTTCCAATTTTGGAACTTGCATTACGTTTACGTATCCGAATTCTTCTTTAAGAGCAGCAATTACTCTGCTCTTATATTCTTCTTTTAGTCTAGGTATATACGCCATTACTATAGTACTTGATTAGATTTTTTTGAAAATCTTACTTTCTTATCTCCTTCTACTCTAATTCCTACTCTAGTTGTTTCCTTAGTTTTAGGATCAATTAAAGAAATGTTAGATATTTGTATAGAAGCTTCTTTCTTTACAATACCACCTTGAGGGCTTTTTGCACTTGGTTTCGTATGTTTTGAAACCATGTTTACACCTTCAACAATCGCTTTGTTTTTCTCTTTGTACACACGTAAAACTTTACCTTCAGCACCTTTATGGTCTCCAGCAATTACTCTTACGATGTCACCTGATTTTATTTTTAGCTTTATCATCTTAAAACGAATTAAAGCACTTCTGGTGCTAATGATACAATTTTCATGAATTGTTTTTCACGAAGTTCTCTTGCTACCGGACCAAAAACACGAGTTCCTCTCATTTCACCAGCAGCATTTAATAACACACATGCGTTGTCATCAAATCTAATGTATGAACCATCGGCTCTTCTTACTTCTTTTTTGGTACGTACAACAACTGCAGTTGAAACAGCTCCTTTTTTAACGCTTCCGTTAGGTGCTGTATCTTTGATAGAAACTACAATCTTGTCTCCAACAGAGGCATACCTTCTTTTGGTACCTCCTAAAACACGGATAGTTAAAACTTCCTTTGCTCCAGTGTTATCTGCTACTTTTAGTCTTGATTCTTGTTGTACCATAATTATTTAGCTCTTTCTAAGATTTCAACTAACCTCCAACATTTTGTTTTACTCAAAGGACGCGTTTCGCTAATCCTTACAGTATCTCCAATGTTACAGTCGTTCATTTCGTGGTGTGCGTGATACTTTTTAGTTTTCAACACGAACTTACCGTATAATGGGTGTTTTACTTTACGCACTTCAGCAACTACGATAGATTTATCCATCTTGTCTGAAGTCACAACACCAACTCTTTCTTTTCTTAAATTTCTTTTTTCTTCCATCTTTCAGCAGATTACAATTATTGCAACTCTCTTTTAGTAAGTTCCGTAGCTAATCTTGCAACTGTTCTTCTTACACTTCTAATTTGAAGCGGATTCTCAATTGGTGAAATAGCGTGAGCCATTTTTAGATCAGCATATGTTTTCTTAGTCTGGCTAAGCTTTTCTTGCAACTCCGCTGCAGAAAGATCTTTTATTTCTGATTGTTTCATAATATAATATAGATTATGCTTCGAAATCTCTAGCAACGACGAATTTAGTTTTTACTGGAAGCTTTTGAGCTGCAAGACGTAACGCCTCTTTTGCAACTGACAAAGGTACTCCTCCAACTTCAAACATAATTCTTCCGGGTTTAACAACGGCAGCCCAATACTCAACTGCACCTTTACCTTTACCCATACGTACCTCAAGAGGTTTCTTAGTGATAGGTTTGTCTGGAAATATTTTGATCCATAATTGTCCCTCTCTTTTCATAAAACGAGTTGCAGCAATACGTGCAGCTTCAATTTGACGAGAAGTTAAGAACATTCCATCTTCATGTACAGATTTAATACCAAACATTCCATTAGAAAGTTCATGTCCTCTTTGGGAATTCCCTTTCATTTTACCTTTTTGTACCTTACGGTATTTTGTTCTTTTAGGCTGTAACATTTTACTTTAGTTTAAAAAT
The DNA here is from genome assembly GCF_031363805.1 of Flavobacterium sp. Classification (GTDB taxonomy): domain Bacteria; phylum Bacteroidota; class Bacteroidia; order Flavobacteriales; family Flavobacteriaceae; genus Flavobacterium. The sequence goes on from NZ_JANLVD010000147.1 coordinate 2,761, forward strand.
TTACTTTCGTTTACGAGCGTCTGGTTTACCACCTTTATTAAAAGGTTTTCTATCTCCTCTTGGAGAATCACCACCTTTACCACCAGTACCAGATTGTTTTTTGTCCATTCCAGCAAGCGGAGAAAGATCTCTCTTTCCATAAACTTCACCTTTCATGATCCATACTTTGATACACATTCTACCATAAGTAGTATGAGCTTCAGCCAAAGCATAATCAATATCAGCTCTGAAAGTTGATAGAGGAACTCTACCTTCTTTAAAACCTTCTGAACGAGCCATCTCCGCACCATTCAAACGACCAGAAATCAAAACTTTGATACCTTCTGCGTTCATACGCATAGAGGCAGCAATAGCCATTTTGATTGCACGTCTGTAAGAAATTCTGCTTTCGATTTGACGACAGATGCTTGTAGCAACTAGATACGCGTCAAGTTCAGGTCTTTTGATTTCAAAGATGTTGATTTGAACCTCTTTGTCAGTAACTTTCTTAAGTTCTTCTTTCAACTTGTCTACCTCTTGGCCACCTTTTCCGATAATAATACCAGGTCTAGCAGTAGTGATAGTAACGGTTACAAGTTTTAAAGTTCTCTCAATAATTACTTTAGATACACTAGCTTTTGATAAACGAGCATGGATATACTTTCTGATTTTGTGATCTTCGGCAAGTTTATCACCGTAATCATTTCCACCATACCAGTTTGAGTCCCATCCTCTGATGATACCAAGTCTGTTTCCAATTGGATTTGTCTTTTGTCCCATACTGCTTAAGAATTGCTTTGTGTGTTATTGATAGCTCCAAGCACGATTGTTACGTGATTAGAACGTTTTCTTATTCTGTGTGCACGACCTTGTGGAGCTGGACGAAGTCTTTTCAACATCATTCCACCATCAACTGTAATCGTTTTAACAAATAAACCAGCCTCTTCCATATTAGCATCTGGGTTTTTTGCTTGCCAGTTGGCAATAACAGATAAAACCAATTTCTCTAATTTTCGTGAAGCCTCTTTAGAACTAAATCTTAAGATGTTTAATGCTCTTTCTACCTTCTGACCTCTTACTAGATCTGCTACTAAGCGCATTTTTCTAGGTGAAGTAGGGCAGTTATTTAACTTTGCGAAGGCCAAAGACTTATTAGCCTCTTTTCTTGCATCTGCTGTTTCTCTTTTACGAACTCCCATTGCTTCTTATTTTTTACCTTTATTTTTTGCTCCAGCATGACCTCTAAAAGATCTAGTTGGTGAAAATTCTCCTAATTTGTGACCTACCATGTTTTCTGTTACGTAAACTGGTACAAATTGACGACCGTTATGAACTGCGATAGTTTGTCCAACAAAATCTGGAGTAATCATAGAAGCTCTAGACCATGTCTTAACAACTCCTTTATTTCCGCCTGCGATGTTTTCTTGAACTTTCTTGTCTAACTTATAATGAACAAAGGGTCCTTTTTTTAATGAACGTGCCATATCTTATTATTTCTTTCTACGTTCTACGATATACTTGTTACTCGGGTTTTTCTTAGAACGAGTTCTATAACCTTTAGCTGGTATTCCATTTCTTGAACGTGGATGTCCACCAGAAGAACGTCCTTCACCACCACCCATTGGGTGATCGACAGGGTTCATTGCAACAGGTCTTGTTCTAGGTCTTCTTCCTAACCATCTTGTTCTACCAGCTTTCCCTGATACAACTAATTGGTGGTCTGAATTAGAAACCGCTCCAATTGTAGCCGAACAAGTCAACAAGATCAATCTTGTTTCCCCAGAAGGCATTTTAATTGTAGCATATTTTCCATCTCTTGCCATTAATTGAGCAAATGTTCCAGCAGAACGAGCGATTACAGCTCCTTGTCCTGGTCTCAATTCGATACAAGAAATTACAGTTCCTAGTGGAACTCTACTTAAAGGTAAAGTATTACCAATTTCAGGTTGAGATTCTGGACCAGAAACTAATTTCTGACCAACTTTCAATCCGTTTTGAGCAATAACATACGTTTTCTCACCATCAGCATAAGCTAACAATGCAATAAAAGCAGTACGATTTGGATCATATTCAATGGACTTAACCGTAGCTGGAATTCCTTCTTTTGTACGTTTAAAATCAATGATACGATATCTCTGCTTGTGACCACCACCCGTATAACGCATGGTCATCTTTCCTTGACTATTTCTACCACCAGAGTTTTTTATCGGCGCTATCAAAGAGCGTTCCGGCTTATCAGTTGTAATGGCGTCATAACCATTCACAACTCTAAATCGCTGACCTGGGGTAATAGGTTTTAATTTTCTTACTGACATTTTATCTTAGATATTGTTGTAAAAATCAATTGTTTCTCCTTCTTGTACTTGAACAATTGCTTTTTTAATTGCATTAGTCTTTCCACTGATCAAACCACTTTTAGTGTATTTTGTAGTTCTATCCGGTCTTACGTTCATCGTGTTAACACTCAAAATAGTTACACCATAAGCAGCTTCAACAGCTTTCTTAATTTGCACTTTATTTGCTTTTTTGTCAACAACGAATCCGAAGCGGTTTAAAACTTCACTTTCTTTGGTTACTTTTTCTGTTACTATAGGCTTAATTATGATGCTCATATCCTATTATTTACTTAAATTTTCTTCAATTATCTCTAAAGAACTCTCTAAAAGCACTAAATTATTAGCGTTTAATATAGCGTAAGTACTTAATTCTAAGCTACTTACTACGCTAGAGCCTTTTAAATTACGTGACGACAAATATACATTTTTATTTACATCACCCAACACAAACAGGGATTTTTTATTCTCTAACTCTAAAGCTTTCAAAACATTGATGAAATTTTTAGTGTTTGGAGTTTCAAAATTAAAGTCTTCAAGAACGATAATGTTCGACTCTTTGGCTTTAATTGAGAAAGCAGATTTTCTAGCCAAACGCTTCAAGCTTTTATTCAATTTAAATGAATAACTTCTTGGTCTTGGTCCGAAAACTGTTCCACCACCTTTAAACAATGGATTCTTTGCACTACCCGCACGAGCAGTACCAGTTCCTTTTTGTTTTTTAATC
>NZ_JANLVD010000174.1:0-20471 GCF_031363805.1 Flavobacterium sp.
GTCAAATATTAGGCATCACTCCGCGTGAGCGATAGCAGTGGAAAGCCCACAGCCTGACGAAGGAAGTGCGAGGACTTGTAACGAATAGCGCGACCCGAAGTTGCGAGGAGGAACGACGAAGCAATCTGAAGGGACACGCCAAATCATTCGACAAGATCGGGATAATTAATTAGAAAAAATTTATGGCTTTTCTAACTTATTTTCATTTAGTCTGGCTCTCCAGATTTTGACTAAGTCGGCGTAATTCATGCTTACTTTTGCTGGTTGCTTAACCAATCTTCCATCGTTGAAAGCGCGATATAGTATTCCTTCTATTATAAAGTCTTCGGATGCTGTATAAACATCATATTTGGTTTTGAGATTGATGTCGAATAATTTGGCAGTATTATTTGACCAAAATGCTTTCCAACCGCTTTTGAGTTCTTTTATTAGTTCGAAAGTGGAGGAACCAGTTTGACGGTGGATTAATTTTACCAATATTTGACCATCTTTTCGACTTAGTTTTTTGAGTTGACTTTCAAATTCATTGGTCAAATAATCTTCGACTAGTTTGAAATATTTACGTTTGTCCTTGGAAGATTTAAGGCCTTTCATACCTTCGTTAAGTGCGCTTAACCTTTCTGCTGCTGCTTTTGCAAATGGATACACTTTGATTACACGTCTTTGTAGAATTAAAAAACGTTTTCTTTCCTCGGCGGATTTTAAACTATATTGGTTGGTGACATAAACTTCTTCAAGCTCAATTGGTGTGTTAGCAATAGTGTCGTAAAGAACAACTGGTGGTTCTACTTTGATTGTATCGATTTCAAGTACTTGCGCATTTGAAGTATTGGAGAGTAATAATAATGTGAAAATTACAAGGAGTAAATTTTTCATATTGGTTTTAAAAGTTTTAACAAAAATATATAAATATTAAACAATTTTAATACCATTTTTATAATTTAGCAAAAAATATTTTTATGAGCACTAAAACAATACTTAAAAAAGCATCTTTAGAATTTTTAGAATCGTATTTGAATAACGCATCTCCAACTGGTTTTGAGTCTGAGGGACAGAAATTATGGATGGATTATTTGAGACCCTATGTTGATACTTTTATAACAGATACTTATGGAACTGCAGTTGGCGTTATTAATCCTGATGCCAAATATAAAGTCGTTATCGAAGGTCATGCGGATGAAATAGCTTGGTATGTAAATTATATTACTGATGATGGATTGATTTATGTAATTAGAAACGGTGGTTCAGACCATCAAATTGCACCTTCAAAAAGAGTGAACATTCATACTAAAAATGGCATTGTTAAAGGTGTTTTTGGTTGGCCAGCGATACATACCCGAAATAGAAATAAGGAAGAACCTACCAGAATAGATAATATTTTTATTGATTGTGGTTGTATGAATAAAGATGAAGTGGAAAAATTAGGGATTCATGTTGGTTGCGTGATAACTTATCCTGATGAATTTATGATTTTAAACAATGATAAGTTTGTTTGTCGCGCCATTGATAATAGAATGGGCGGTTTTATGATTGCGGAAGTGGCTCGTTTACTTCATGAAAACAAGAAAAAATTGCCGTTTGGACTTTATGTTGTTAATGCAGTTCAAGAAGAAGTTGGCCTAAGAGGCGCCGAAATGATTACCAAAACCATCAGGCCAAATGTAGCCATAGTGACCGATGTTTGCCACGATACTACAACTCCTATGATAGATAAGAAAATTGAAGGTGAAACCAAAATTGGAAAAGGTGCCGTGATTACTTATGCGCCAGCGGTGCAAAACAATTTAAGAGAATTGATTATTGATACTGCGGAGAAAAACAAAATTCCTTTTCAGCGTTTGGCTTCGTCCAGAGTTACTGGAACCGATACCGATGCATTTGCTTACAGCAACGGCGGCGTTGCTTCAGCTTTGATTTCGCTTCCTTTGCGATACATGCACACTACCGTGGAAATGGTGCATAGAGACGATGTTGAAAATGTAATAAAATTAATTTATGAAACGTTATTAAAAATAGAAAACGAAGAAACATTTTCTTATTTTAAGTAGTTTAATTTAAAGAATAATACTGAAGAAAATAATCAAAAAAGGTCTCATTTCTAAAACGAGACCTTTTACATTTTTTTTGGTTACTCTCTTTATTATTTTTTCAATAAAAGCAATGCTTCTGTGGCTTTAGACATTTCTGCATATTTATATGCATTGTATCCTCTTTCATCTTTTGCATTTACATCTGCTCCTTTCACTAAAAGAAATTTAATGATTTCAACATGATTGTAGCGAGCTGCTAACATTAAAGGTGAAACACCGTTTGAAAATTCATTCACACCAGCTCCATACTCAATAAATTTCTTTACTGTTTCAAAATCTCCATTTACGATAGCATTGCAAAGTGGTGTTGCCTCAAAAAAAGCATTTTCGATTTTTTGAAATGATTTTACACCTGATGCGAAAGTGGCTGTTGAAAGCAACACTAAAGCAAGACTTAAATAAACAATTGATTTTTTCATAATTTTTAATTTAAATTAACTATTGTTTATGTAAGACTGCTAAATTCAATTTTTGTAACAATATTTTAGAATTATTTATTTTTAATTTAATACAATGAACAAAAAAACCACGCAAAACGTGGTTAGTATATGATCAAAGCTATGTTATGTTATTGATTCAAATATTTCAAAACATTTTCATTAATACGATTATTTATATTGGTTAAATCTGCTTTAACAAATTTTTCATCTAAAATATTCTCATACAATTCGATGTATCTTTCAGAAACCGAATTAATATATTCATGTGTCATATCAGGAATTTGTTGTCCTTCTTGACCTTGAAAACCGTTTTCAATTAACCATCGGCGAACAAATTCTTTAGAAAGTTGTTTTTGATCTTCATTATTATTTTGTCTGTCTTGATAACCGTCTGCATAGAAATATCTGGAAGAATCTGGCGTATGAATTTCATCAATCAAAACAATTTTTCCGTCTTTGGTTTTACCAAATTCATATTTTGTATCTACCAAAATCAATCCGCGAGAAGCTGTAATTTCAGTTCCTCGTTGGTATAAATCTCTCGTATATTTCTCAAGAATTAAATAATCTTCTTCTGAAACGATATTGTTGGCAAGAATGTTTTCACGAGAAATATCTTCATCGTGCGAACCATTGTCTGCTTTTGTAGTTGGTGTTATGATTGGGATTGGAAATTTATCATTTTCTTTCAATCCATTTGCCATTGAAACGCCACAAATAATTCTTTTTCCGACACTATATTCACGAGCGGCATGACCTGATAAATAACCTCGAATAACCATTTCAACTTTAAAAGGCTCGCACAAATGTCCAACAGCTACATTTGGATCTGGTGTTGCAATTAACCAATTTGGCACAATATCTTTGGTGAGTTCCATAAATTTGGTAGCAATTTGATTTAAAATTTGCCCTTTGTAAGGAATTCCTTTTGGTAAAACTACATCAAAAGCAGAAAGTCTGTCTGTAGCTACCATGACTAAAAGTTCATCGTTAATATTATAAACTTCCCGAACTTTGCCTCTATAAACTGATTTTTGATTTGGAAAATTAAAATTTGTAGTTGTAATTGTGTTCATTTGTAGTTATAATATTGTTTTTGCAAAAATAGCTTGTTTGAAACAGAACGCAAAGAAATATTGCTTTAATATGTCTTTGTATTTTAACTAATATGCATTTTTAGTCATTTTTGATTTTAAAAAAATACAATTACATAATTATTGTATATGTTACTTAAATTAGCTAAACTTGTATTTGGAAATTCAAAAAATTTAATATGAAAAATGTATTGGTTCTTTGCACTGGAAACAGCTGTAGAAGTCAGATGGCTCAGGGATATTTAGAAAGTTTAACAGATAAATCAAAAGTAAAAATTTATTCTGCTGGCACCAATAATCAACCCATAAATCAAAGAGCAATTGATATAATGAAGGAAGATGACATTGATATATCAAACAATACTTCCAATAATGTAAATGAATATCTAGATGTAGACTTTGATTTTGTTATTACTGTTTGCGATAATGCTAAGGAAAATTGTCCAATTTTTCCATCAAAAGCTGTAAAAATACATTATGATTTTCCAGATCCTGCAGCAACAGAAGGAAGCGAAGACGAAATTTATTTTCAGTTTTTGACAGTAAGAGAAATGATTAAAATGTTTTGTGAAGATTTCGTTGAAGAAAACTTATAGTAAAAAAATAGGCTGTTTTATAAAAAACAGCCTATTAAACAAATTAAAAACAAATTAAATTAAATCAATTCTTCTTATTTTTAGCTTCCTTGTTATCATTTGAAAACATTCCTGAAAAAAGACCTTTCTTTTTTGAAGTTTCTGTTTTATTAGTTACTTGATTTGGATTATCAATATTATAAGTCAACTCATCAATAAATTCCATTAGGGTTTTACGTTGTTCTTCTAAATAACCCACTAAATAGTTTTCGCTCGATTGTACACCGCTTGCATTTTCAATTTGAATTAGTTTTTTGTACAATGGTTCAATTTTGTTTTTTATTACATCGTTTGAAACAGCAGATTGTTGAGCAGTGTATGTAATAGTCCCGTTTTGATCAATATTGGTTTTAACGTCATTTGCAACCCAAAAGAACCTTCCAGTTTTGGACATATTTTTTATAATAATGTGCGAGCCATTATTTTTTTGTAAATCTTCCCACATTAATTTGAATATCACTTTTGGCATATCAGGATGCCGAAGTATATTATGAGGTTTATCCATTAATTCAAAATCATCATATCCACAAACATCTATAAAAGCTTCGTTGGCATAAAGAATATTTCCTTTATGATCAGTTTTACTCATAAGAATCTTTGACCTGTCCCACTCTAATTCTCTATCTGATGGAGTCGGTTTGTATGATAAATTTATTATCTTTTTATCTTCAAATATATCTGAAGTTAAATATTTATGGGCTAGTGAATTTTCCATTTTATTTTTTTTTAGTAATTATATTTTCTATATTGTTTTTGTTTTAATTATGGTATAAAGATAAATATTACTCTAAACGTAATTTTAATAGAAAAAATTTATTTCGATGAAATGCGTATTTAATCGATGAAATGCGTTTTTTGCGATTAAATAATAATTATCTTGGTAATTTATCAATCACATTACCGTAAAACCATGTTCCAAGGATAGCAGATAGCAAAGTGACAACAACCACAACAGATCCAGTTCCTATTTGAGCAAAAAGTGGGCCTGGGCAAGCTCCAGTAATTCCCCAGCCTAAACCAAAAATTAAACCACCATAAATTTGACCTTTATTGAATTTTTTGTTTTGAAATATTACTTCCTCGTTATGAATGGTTTTAAGTTTTAGTTTTTTGATTATAAAAACAGAAATCACACCAACAGCTACAGCACTTCCTATAACGCCATACATATGAAATGATTCTAGACGAAACATTTCTTGAATGCGATACCAACTTATAATTTCTGCTTTTATAAATAATATTCCAAACAATATTCCAATAATAGCATATACTAGATAATGATACCATTCGTCATCAACATTGCTTACATTGACGCTGCAAGAATCATAAGGTCGCGCTTTTTGAAACTCAGCTTCAAAATCAAAATCTTCAAAATCTTCAAAATCAATGTTTGAATCATCTGTTAAATCGTTGTTGTTAATTTCATTTAAACCAATTTCAGTTTCCTGATTTGTATTTAAATCACCTTTTTGAGTATTATTTGATAAAGTATTTTCCATATTATATTTTTTTTAAAGTGATAGAATGTAGGGCATAATTAAATTTACAACTGCAAACCCTCCAATCATAAAACAACAAGTAGCCACAACAGATGGCCATTGCAGATTTGATATTCCTAAAATAGCATGACCACTTGTACAACCGCCAGCATAGCTAACACCGAAACCAACCAAGAATCCACCTACAACCATCATAATAAAACCTCTAAGTGTAAGCAAACTTTCCCATGAAAAAAGTTGTGTTGGTAATAAACCATTAATTTCAGTTATACCATAATTGGACAAATCTGCCTTTAATGCTGGATTAATTATAATGCTATTTGGATTTGCTAAATATACTGATGCAATAATTCCACCAATTAAAATACCTAAAACAAATACCATATTCCACATTTCTCGTTTCCAATTGTATTTAAAAAAAGAAATGTTTGATGGAATTAAAATTGCACAGGTGTGTCTTAATGAGGCACTAATTCCGAATGATTTATTGCCAATTAACAAAAGAGCTGGTGCTATTAGGCCAATTAACGGACCAGCAATATACCAAGGCCAAGGTTGTTTTATAAGTTCTATTATTGTCATAACTTTAAATTTTACTTGTTTACTAATCTATAAATTTCTTCCCATGCACCGCCATTTATGACGTTTTTGAATCCTTTTTTCTCTAAAATATCTTTTGCAAAGCCGCTTCTATTTCCGCTAAAACAACACACAACAATATTTTTTTTGTTTTTAAACAGATTTAAATTTCGACCCAATTCATTTAATGGAATATTGATTGATCCAGGAACATGTCCTTGTGCAAATTCTCCGATGGTTCTTAAGTCTACAAGAAAAGCACCATTTTTAATAATTGTTTTTAGATCCTTATCTGATGTGTTGTCTTTTTTTACTAAAATCTTTTTAAGAAACGTAAATTTGAATAGTTTTAACATAGTTGTTTTTTTTAAATTAATATTAATATTTATTTTTATAGTTTACTTTGACAAACAAAGTTTGTTTTTGGAATATTTGTTTTTGCAATAGCATTGAATCCACCTTCTACTTCGGTAAAATTTCTGTAGCCTCTGGCTTGCAATATTGAAGATGCAATCATACTACGGTAGCCACCAGCACAATACATATAAAAATGTTCGCTAGGGTTGATGTCTTTTATCCAATTATTAATATTGGCCAATGGTCTGCTGTAAGCTTCATGCACATGTTCGGCTTCATATTCACCATCTCTACGAATATCAAGAATTTTGTGAGAATCGGTTTTGGCTTCGCTAGCAAATTGTTCCGCTGTAATTCTGTGAATTGTATCCATTTCAAAACCTGCATTTTGCCAAGCTTGAAAACCGCCATTTAAAAAGCCCATCAAATTATCGAAACCTACGCGAGACAAGCGAGTTACAGTTTCTTCTTCTTTACCAATTTCTGTTACCAAAATTATAGCTTGATCCACATTTCCAATCATAGATCCAACCCACGGTGCAAAATCGCCACTTATTCCAATATTTATGGATTGCGGAATGTATCCTTTTGAGAAATCTCCGCTATTTCTAGTGTCTAAAATTAGGGCATTATTTTCTTCTACAAGAAGTTCAAAATCTAAAACATCTATTGGTTTCATACCTTTATTAAGAACATTTTCAAAGCTTTGCGATCCTTTTTTGTTCATGGCTACATTCATCCCAAAATAAGCTGGTGGCGGCAATAAGCCATCAGTAACTTCTGTAATGAATTCTGATTCAGTCATGTTGGCTCTTAAAGCATAATTATTTAGTTTTTGTTCGCCAATTGTGGAAACAGTTTCTTTGCTCATATTTTTGCCACAAGCACTTCCTGCACCGTGGGCAGGATAAACCAACACATCATCGGGCAATGTCATAATTTTTGATCTCAACGATTGAAATAATGTAGCCGCCAATTCATCTTGAGTCATGGAAGCAGATTTTTGTGCCAAATCTGGTCTTCCTACATCTCCTATAAAAAGAGTATCTCCAGAAAAAATTGCATTTTCTTTACCATTTTCATCAATTAGTAAATAAGTTGTACTTTCCATAGTGTGGCCTGGTGTGTGCAATACCTTTATGGTAATGTCACCCACTTTAAAAATCTGGTTATCTGTTGCTGAAATAAAATCAAATTCGGCAACAGCATTTGGACCATAAACAATTTGCGCACCAGTTTGTTGGCTTAAATCTAAATGCCCAGAAACAAAATCTGCATGAAAGTGTGTTTCAAAAATATATTTTAAGGTAACGCCGTCACGCTCCAATCGTTCCAAATAAGGTTTTGTTTCTCTAAGCGGATCTATTATAATAGCTTCATTGTTTGAAGTAATATAATAAGCACCTTGTGCTAAACATCCAGTATAAATTTGTTCTATTTTCATATTGTTTGTAATCATGGGTCAAAAATATTATTAATAATTGTTTAATGTTGTGATAAATGTCACACTAGTTAAATTTATTTTAAAAAAAGTTCTTTTATGATGATAACTATTCCCATAGTAAGAATAAAATAGCCAAAATATGGTTTTAGTTTATCATTGTTTATTTTACGTGAAAGTGCCATTCCAATAAAAATTCCTAATACAGAAAAAAATAAAAATTTAAACAAAAAATACCAATTTATTTCTGTTTGTCCAGCATCGCTTAAAAACCCAATTAGTGAGTTTAGAGAAATTATGACCAACGAGCTTCCAATAGCTTCTTTAATATTTACTTTCATTAAAAGAATTAAAGCTGGAATAATTAAAAATCCACCACCAGCGCCTATTAGTCCTGTGAGCATTCCTACAAATGAGCCTTGCGATATAAGTAGTATATAATTTGGTTTTTCTAACTGTGCATTTGGAATCATATTTTCTATTCCTTTTTTAATCATGCAATAAGAGGCAATAATCATTAAAGTGGCAAATAAAATCATTATGGCTATATTTTTAGAAAATAAAAAATGACCAATATAAAAAAGTCTTTCAGGAATAGCTGGAAGTACTATTTTTCTTGAAATTAAAACAAAAATAACCGATGGAATACCAAATAATAAAACTATTTTAAAATTAATCAATTTGTTCTTAAAATAGTTCAATGAACCAATAAAACTTGTACTGCCAACTATAAATAAGGAGTATAAAGTGGCAAGAACAGGTTCTATATTAAATATGTAAACTAAAACAGGAACTGCCAGAATACTGCCTCCACTCCCAAAAACACCCAAGGTTATACCAATAAATATTGATATAATAAATCCAACATATTCCATTTTAAATAAATTATGGTGCAAATGTTAGATATAAATTTTAGTAACTACGTAACTTTTATCACACAGGGTGATTATTTTATAAATTCGATTTGATTTCTGTTCAATTTCACTTTTCCAAGTTGCTCCATTTTCTTTAATAATCTTGAAATAACTTCTCGTGAAGTATTAAGTTCATTGGCAATTTCTTGATGAGATAAATTTATTATTCTAGAACCTGTTGCAGAAAATATTCTTTTTAAATGAAATTCCAATCTTTCATCCATTCCTCTAAACGCAATATTATCTACCACTTCTAGAATGTCATCAAACCTGCTTCTGTAAGTGCCCAATACAAATTCATACCAACTTCTGTGTTGGAGCATCCATTTATCCATTAAATCAAGTGGAATCATAAGTAGTTCAGCATCTTCATCAACTTTTGCCATGATTTGACTGGCTTCACTTCGTATGGCACATATCATAGATATAGCACAAGCTTGACCAGGCTGGAGATAATACATTAAAAACTCACCACCATCCTCACCTTCTCGGTATACTTTTATTTTACCATTTAATACAAGAACAGTACTTTTTATAAATTCACCTGTTTTCATTAAAATTTGACCGGCAGAAAAAGAATGAGTTGTTGCATTTTTTTTTACATCATCAATGAGTGAATTTGAAAAAGAGGGAAAAGTATTTGCTATAGTATTTGTCATTATTATAAATATTTGTTAAAACAAAGTTAATTAAAATTAAGATTTATTTAATGGTGTGCAATAATAAATTTCTAATCATAAATATGGATATACTAATTTAGCTGTTAATACCTTCAAAATTAATACTGTTCACATGTATCCATTGCCAGCTTCGGATATACTTAAAATGATGGCTTGGAGGATTTTGCAGATGTACAAATTTTTAATTATTTAGGACAATCCGTTAAAAATACTCGTATTAAAAATGAGTTGAATGTTTCAGAACTAAAAGAAGGTTTGTACTTTATAGTTTTTAACGATAAGAATGCTCTAAAATTTTACAAGAAATAAAAAGAAATATGAGCAGATTAAATCCAGCAGATATTGTTTAATAATTTGCACAGAATTTCATTATACATTTTACCAAGACAAAAAAAGCACAATCTTACAATGTGCTTTTTTTTTAGTTCTCTAAAAACAAAAGTTACTTAAACAAAATATTTAACCACTGTAATATAATACTGTAATTATATTATTATAAAATCAATTTTATTTTCTAGTTTTGAATTCAAAATTAAATGTAGTAGATATTTACATAAAGTTTATTTTAAAGTTCTATACCATTTATATTAACTTTTCAAATATTTTAAATAAACGCTTTGCTTAAAAAACATATTATTAAACTAACATTATGAAAAAATCTTTTTTTATTTTTTTAAATTATTTCATTTTTCTAATTCCGTTTATCAATAGTGTAAAAGCTCAAAAATCCAATCAAGAATTAACGCAACTAATAAATAAAAAAGGCATATCTGAAAATGATAAGTTTCAGTATTTATGTGATATTAGTAAGAATTACGCCCATAAAGACTCTGTAAAAGCATACGGATATTTAGATCAAGCTTTAAAAATTGCAAAAAAAGAAAAATCAATTAAAAAAGAAATTATTGCCTATGATTATATTGCATACATAGCTCGTTATAATGAAAATATTGTTAAGCAAATTGCCATTACAGATTATTGTATTACCCTAGCTAATATTTCAAATGATGAAGAAGTTATTGCTTATAAAAATTGTCTCTTAGCTTATAAATATAAAATTATTAATGACAATGAGAATTATATTTATTATATGTTAAAATCGTTGGCTTATTTTGAAAGAGAAAAAAAAAGATATGATAAATTAGTTTTAAATTATGGAAATGTAGGAGCCTATTTTGGAAATAAAAATGATTTAAATATTTCTGGAAAATATGCACAAAAGAGCTTAACATTAGGCATTGAAAGTAAGAATGATATAAATATAGCAAATAGTTTAACCACTTGGGGAAATTATATATGTGATAAAGGTAGATTAAGTAAACCTGTAAATAAAGTGTTATCAGACAGCGCATTAAACTGCTATAAAAAGCCATTAAATTATTTGAGAATAGTAGCAATGATATGATATTATCGTCTTTTCCATATGGGAGAACATGTGCTAATCTTTCAAGTTTATATATTGCGGATTACATGAATATGGGATATGAAGAAACAATACAAACTTTAAAAAAATCTGAAAGAGTTTGTTTAAACATTAACGATCCAAGTTTATTAATGGTTATTTATGGTCAGCTAACACAATTTTATATAAAAAATAAAGATATTATTAATGCTGAAAAAACATTAAAAAAAACAGGCAATTTTTTAAATAATTTGAATCAAGTCGAGCCAAGATATCAGGCCGTATTTTATTATGATCATATGAATCTTGCTGCACTTAAAGATGATTTTAAAAGTTATAGAGAGTATTTCGCTCAATATGATGTAGCTTGTGATGCTGTAAATACAGAAAAAGGAAAAATCCGTGAATACAATGCAACAATAAAGTTCGAAACGGAACAAAAAAATAAAGAAATACAATCATTAACATTGATTGCAAATGAGCGAAAAAAAATAAATTACTTATTAATTACACTTTCTATTCTCGCTTTTTTAACCTTGATTTTTATGTATAAAATATATCAGTATCGTCGAAATGCTTATATAAAAGTAAATGAAGACGAGGCAATAAGTACCATGTTGGAACTTGAAATAGCCAATAGAGAAAAAAAGATTGCCATTCAAGAAAAGTTGCTAACTGAGCAACAAAAAGAAAAGTTGCAACACAATTTAATGACCAATAACTTACATTTGGAAAGTAAAAAAATTATTCTAAAAGACATACAACAAAAACTCTTATCAATAAAATCATCTGAACTAAAACCAATCTCAAAAACAATTAGTAAAAGTATTGAAATTGATCATGAATTTGAATTATTACAATCTAATTTTGAAAATACTAATCCAGTTTTTTTCACCACATTACAAAAAAAAGCATCCAACAGTCTTACAAAATTGGATTTAAAATACTGTGGTTACATTAAATTAGGAATGGGAATCAAGGAAATGGCTAATATCATGAATATTGAACCCAAAAGTATGAAAATGGCAAGATACCGCCTCCGACAAAAATTGAATTTAGGGAAAGAGGAAGATTTAAACGATTTTATCAATACAATTTAAATAAGGCTCAAAAGGCTTTAAATAAAGGTGATTTAACAAAAATATCACGCTTTTTTCAACTTATTGTAGACCAAAAATACAACCTATATTTTATCTTGTAGACTCAAAATAGACAGCAAAAAAGTAAAATTAATATTCTAGTTTTTAAATTCGTTCTGGCAATCAAATGATTGTTTTAACAATTAAATTTAAAAATTATGAAAAAAAAATTATTTGGCTATGCAGTTCTGCTGCTTAGTTTGTGTATGAACGCTCAAAATGTTAGGTATGCTACAATAACGAGCGATGAATATTTCCGCGATACTGGTGCTTGTTATGGTTCCAATGGCGCTTATTTTAATTTATTGAGTGCAAATCCTCAATTACTAGCTAGCCTGAATCCTGATGATTATGATCTTACAGATTATGTTTCTCAAGATGTATTTGGTCCTAGAAATTACATTTCACCGTATTTATTGGATTATCATTTTAGTTGTCCAACAACAGTAAATCTAAGAATAACAAATAAATATAATCCTGAAATTTATTTTGAAGGTAAAATAATATTGAAAATAACGAAGCCAACTGTTGAGATTCACCATTATTCACAGGCAAATGGTGCTGGTGATTATTTTTATACAAAAAATTATAGTACTTTAGGTGACGGATCAGCTTATGGATACAATTATCAAGGAGTGGCTTTCAAGGCACACAATTATCAAGCAAATCGTAGTATTCCTGTTTATAGATATTTTAACGCACAGTTTGGCGATCATTTTTATACTGTAACTCCATTTGGAAGCAATTCATACGGATATGTTTTAGAAGGAATAGAGTTTTATGCCTACAATTATCGATATCCGGGAACTGTGCCAGTCTATCGTTATTATAGTCCAAGTCTACAAAATCATTTTTATAGCATTTATAGTTATGGTACAAATCAGGGCTATGTTTATGAAGGTATTGAATTTTATGCATTTCCTCCAGGAAATCAATTAACAACAGGTAAAGAATCAGAAGTATCACAAAAAGATTCTAGCATAAATGAAACTGGAAATACTACAATATATCCAAATCCAACATCGGGAATAGTTACTATAAACAATGATTCTAACATAATAGATTCTGTAACTGTAAACGATATTTTAGGAAAAACGGTTCAAACAAAAACAGTCAACAATAAACAAGTTGAACTTGATCTTTCAAATATGTCGAACGGTATTTATCTAGTAAAAGTTAAATCGCAAGGTGTTGAAAAAGTAATGAAAGTACTGAAAGAATAAATTTTTAAACAAACTATCTAGAAATCCCAAATTTATATAAGTTTGGGATTTCTTATTTGTATTTTCCAAATAAAAAAAGCAATAACAATGCAAGGAAGCATCATAAGTTATTTTTATGATTTATATTCTTTAAATATTTTAAATTTTAAAAGTACAAATAAAATTCTTATATTTGATATGACATTAAATAATTTAAACTTTTAAAATTCAACTATTTACATCCAATATAATTTAAACAAAATTCTAAGCATATTTTAAAAATACAAAGTTTTAAATTGTCCTCTAAATTTAATTTTTATGAAAAATAATAACTTACACCTGTATTTTTTATTGTTTTCTTTAGTTGCTTTTGGACAATTGCAAAAACGCAATGAATTTTTTAATTTGAGCACGGTTGGTAAAAAAATTATGGTTTATACTTCTGCCGATAGTACAAAATTAAGAATAACCCCAACCAAAAATTTATACTTTTCAACTGCCATGCAGCCTTTGGAAACAGAAATTTCCATTTTTGTAAATCCCGAAAAATCTTTTCAAACTTTTATGGGAATTGGTGGTGCAATTACTGATGCAAGTGCCGAAGTATTTTCTAAGATGTCTGCAAATCAACAAAAGGAATTTATCAACGCCTACTACTCGCAAGAAAAAGGAATTGGATATTCGCTCCTAAGAACTACAATTCATAGCAGCGATTTTAGCACTAATAGTTACACCTACGTAAAAGATAATGATAAAGATCTCAATACTTTTGATATTTCCCATGACAAACAATTTCGTATTCCCATTATAAAACAAGCCATAAAAGCTACAGCAGGAAAATTGACTATTTATGCCAGTCCATGGAGTCCACCAGCATTTATGAAAAGTAATGGAAGTATGTTAAAAGGTGGATTTTTGCTTCCGGAATATTACGCTTCTTGGGCTTTTTATTTTACAAAATTTGTAAAAGCTTACGAAAAAGAAGGAATTCCAATTTGGGGAATTACAATCCAGAACGAACCTATGGCAACACAATCTTGGGAATCATGTATTTATACAGCTGAAGCTGAAAGAGATTTTCTGAAAAATTTTCTAGGACCTACTATGGAAAATGAAGGATTGGGAGATAAAAAAATTGTGGTTTGGGATCATAATCGCGATCTGATTTCTCAAAGAGCCAATGTTATTTTTTCTGATCCTGAAGCATCAAAATATGCTTGGGGAATTGGATTTCATTGGTATGAAACTTGGACAGGAGGTGAACCAATGTTCGATAATGTACAAAATGTTTTCGAATCCTATCCCACCAAAAATATATTATTTACAGAAGGTTGTGTAGAAAAATTTGATTCAAAAAAATACCAACTTTGGAAAAATGGCGAAAGATATGGCAATTCTATGATAAATGATTTTAATAGCGGTACAATTGGTTGGACAGATTGGAATGTGCTTTTGGATCAAAACGGAGGACCAAATCATGTATCTAATTTTTGCTTTGCTCCTATTCACTTTGATACCAGTACCAAACAATTAATTTATACACCATCGTATTATTACATTGGACATTTCTCTAAATTTATTCATTCTGGTGCAATAAGAATCGGCTCATCTGTAAGTAGAAGTTGTTTACAAAGCACCTCTTTTTTGAATAAAGATGGTAAAATAGCAACAATAGTTATGAACCAAACCAATAAAAAAATAACTTACAATCTATATCTAGAAAATCATAAAACAACCATCGAAATTCCAGCACACGCTATTCAAACTTTGGTATATTGATAAACTTGATATTTAAATCAAATAATGGCAAACTGATTAATAAATTTTACATAGGATCATTTAATCCACTTATTCTAATGAGCTTTTTATTCACAAATTCATCAATTCCTAGCTCAGAAAGTTCTCTACCATATCCAGAACCTTTGGTTCCGCCAAAAGGCAAATCTGGTTGTGTCCAAGTCGGATGATTTATGAAAACCATTCCGGCATCTATTTGGTCTGCGACTATTTTTCCTTTTTCAACATCTTCAGTAAAAATAGAGCATCCCAACCCAAAGCTTGAATCATTTGCTAATTTTATAGCATCTTCTTCATTTTTTACACGATAAAAAGAAGCAACTGGACCAAACAATTCTTCAGAATATGCAGGATTTTCAGGTTTTAAATCCGTTAAAATAGTGGGATCCATAAAAGCACCATCCCTGTCTGAACGTTTACCACCTAAAAGAGCAGTTGCTCCAGCATCAATAGCTCTTTTCACTTGATCCGCTATTTTTTTGGCTGCATCTTCGCTACTCAAAGGACCCAACTCAGTTTTTGGATCCATTGGATCGCCTATGACCAAGTTTTTCATTTTTTTTGTAAACTTTTCAAGAAACTCATCGGCAATTTTTTCTACGGCAATAAATCTTTTGGAGGCTACGCAACATTCTCCATTATTATTAATTCTGCCCACAACTGCCCATTCTACCGCTTTGTCAATATTGGCATCTTCAAGAATAATAAAAGCATCATTGCCACCCAATTCCAACACAGATTTTTTAAGATATTTTCCAGCTTGCTCAGCGATTTTTGAACCTGCTTCCTCGCTTCCTGTTAGAGATACACCTTTGATTCTTTCATCGGAAACTATTGCAGAAGCTCTTTTGCCAGAAATTAAAAGATTGGTATAAACTCCCTTTGGGGCACCAGCTTCAATAAACAAATTTTCAATAGCAATCCCACATTGTGGTACCAAAGATGCGTGTTTCAATAAAATTGTATTTCCAATCATGATGTTGGGAGCTGCAAAACGAGCCACTTGATAGAAAGGAAAATTCCAAGGTTGTACTCCAAGTAAAACGCCAATAGGACTGTGGCGGATAAATGCTTTTCCTAGTTTTGGACCCAATGGTTTGTCTTGCAAAAACGCTTCAGCATTGTCCGCATAATAATCAAAAATATCAGCACTTAAATCAATTTCCCCTTCGGCCTGAGCAATAATTTTACCCATTTCTAAAGTGATTAATTTTGATAATTCTGTCTTTTTACTACGCATCAAAACAGCAACTTTTTTTAATAAATTCCCTCTTTCTTTATAACTACTTTTTTTCCAATTTTCCGATGCAAGTTTTGAATTTGCTACTGCAATTTCAAGATTTTCATCGGTCATTTCATCAAAAGATTTAACAATTTTATTGGTCGCAGGATTCACACTTTGAATTGGCATCTGTAATTTTTTTAAGTATTAAACTCTAGGTTTTAAAGTATGCTAATTTCTTTCATTGTTACAAAAAATACATTACAGAATTATATTAAAAAATTATATTATTCATGCGAACAATAAGTATTTTTTGAAATTAAAATATGTTTATTTGATGTTATAAACTCAAGATATTAATCAATTTTATTGCAACTACAGGTAATTTGATATAGCAATAAAAAATACACTCGGCTTTAAATCATCGAAATATATGCGAATTTAATAATCAATTTAATTCTAAAAAAAAGTCATAATTTTTATTTGCATATCCAGTTTGAATTCTAGTGTAAAAAATAACTAAAAAACCTTATATTTGAAACAATATATAATGATTTGACGTTTTGATTTCCAATCTAAAAATACTTTTATAATGAAGATTGAAAAAACCATTTGGAAAAAAAGCTATAATTGGGTATTAATTGCAAATGCCATTTATATCATATTTTTTATTTTTTTGAAACAAATATTTTCATAAATGCAAATAATCGATTGGATTGTACTTTTTTCTACCTTATTATTCATCGTAGTTTATGGCGTTGTCAAAACTAGAAAAAGTAGTCATATTGACGATTATATTTTAGGTAATAAAGAAACCCGTTGGTGGACCGTTGGTATATCTGTCATGGCAACTCAAGCCAGTGCAATCACCTTTTTATCAACTCCTGGGCAAGCTTTTCACGACGGCATGGGTTTTATACAATTTTATTTTGGTTTGCCACTAGCCATGGTGGTTATCTGTTTTACTTTTATTCCTATCTATAATAAACTTAAAGTATATACTGCTTACGAATATTTGGAACAACGATTTGATTTAAAAACACGTTCCTTGGCAGCCATTTTATTTTTGGTGCAACGTGGTTTGGGAACAGGACTTACGATTTATGCACCAGCCATTATTTTGTCTACAATTCTGGGTTGGAATTTAAATTTGCTTATTGTAATTATAGGTTTTCTAGTCATTTTTTACACCGTTTCAGGCGGTACAAAAGCGGTAAACGTAACCCAAAAACAACAAATGTTTATTATTTTTTTAGGCATGTTTATGGCATTTTTCGTGATTTTAAATTTGCTTCCTTCCAATATTTCTTTCACAAATGCATTAGAAATTGCTGGTGCCAATAATAAAATGAATATTGTAGATTTTTCTCTAGATCCAAATGTAAAATATACTTTTTGGAGTGGTATTGCTGGCGGTTTCTTTTTGAGTTTGGCCTATTTTGGGACAGACCAATCGCAAGTTGGTCGATATTTGTCTGGTAAATCTGATAAGGAAAGTCAAATGGGTTTGATTATGAACGGATTTTTGAAAGTTCCAATGCAATTTTTTATATTATTAACTGGTGTGATGGTTTTTGTATTTTTTCAGTTTCATGCTGCGCCATTGCATTTCAATCCAAATAACAATAATTTGGTACAAAACTCATCTTATAAAAAACAATACCATGAACTGGAAAGTGAATTAAACTCTTTAACGCAAGAAAAATCCAGCATCAATTTGCTATATGTTGACCATTTAAATAAAAATATAAACAATACAGCTTCAAAAGAAAAACTAATCGAAATTTCGTCCAAAGAAAAAGCTTTGCGTGAAAAAGCCAAAGAAATCATCAAAAAAGTGGATCATGGCGCAGAAACCAATGATAAAGATTATGTATTTATATATTTCATTCTTAATTATTTACCAAAAGGCTTGGTTGGACTTTTACTAGCCGTTATATTGTCGGCAGCCATGTCATCATCGGCATCAGGATTGAGTTCATTGGGAACTACAATGGCAATTGATATTTACAAACGAAATTTAAAAGTAACCAAATCTGATAAACATTATGTAAATGCCACCCAATTCTTCACTTTAATTTGGGGAATTATTGCTATTGGTTTTGCTTGTATTAGTTCTTTATTTGAAAATTTAATTCAGTTGGTCAATATTGTAGGATCTGTTTTTTATGGCACTGTTTTGGGAATATTTCTTGTTGGATTTTATGTTAAATATGTAAAAGCAGAAGCCATTTTTTGGAGTGCCATTATCACTCAATCCATTATTTTTTATATATTTTATTTGGATATTGTAAGCTTTTTATGGTTGAATTTTATTGGCGCGATGCTCACTATAATTCTTTCATTGATAATTCAATATTTATCCAAAAAAATAACCACAAATTCAATAGTTTAAACTATGAATTTGTGGTTAAAATATTTAAAAAATAATATATTATTTTTTACTCCATTCAGCAATGCTGTCATTATTCATTTTTACATAATCGTTGTTTTTAGCAACTTGAGCTGCAGCCAATGATAATTTTGCGGTTTCGATTGCCCCTTTTTTATCACCCAATTTGGCTTGTATCAAAGATTTTTGTCTGCTGTACCAAAACGGTTTTTCTTTGTTTAATTCCAAAGCCTTGTTCACATAAGCCAAAGCTTTATTCATGTCGCCATTTGATTGGTAAAAATATTGCGCTGATGAAAAATAATCGCCAGCAACAGGTCCGCCCAATGCTTTTTCAATACTTGCAATTGCAGTTTTTTGGGTTGGAACTTCAAATTTAATAGCTACCAAAGTTTTTTCCCAAGACAATTCCAAATGTCCAAAATTGTTATCCAAATTATTTATAGATATCGTAAAACTTTCTACATTTCTATTCAACGCTTCAGTTTTTATATTTGTTTTCAATGCTACTTTGGCATCACTAAAAGTTTCTGGTGTTCCCCAATTGTCAGTATCTGTATAAAAAATTACTTCCCAGTTATCTGCGTTTGGAGTGGTAAAAAGTGCATATTTACCTTTTTTTAAAGTAGCACCACCTATAATCACATCTTCGCTAAAAGTAACCGTTGTATTGGCATTTGCGCCAGTTCTCCAAAGTTTTCCAAAAGGTACCAAGTCACCAAAAATAACCCTACCTTTTGCACTTGGTCGTGAATAGTCTACAGCTACATCTGTCAAACCCACCACTTGTGCCAACATAGCTTTTGGACTAGGTTGTGGCGTTTTTACTTGTGCTTCAATGGTTATTGAAGCAATCATAAGTGCTAGTGCAATAATAATTTTTCTCATAATGATTTTAATTTATTTAATTTGTCCAAAGATAAAATTTCCTCTTGATTCGTTTTGTTAAAGAAACCATAAATAAACAAAATATTGTTTAAGATATTCTATTAAAGATTAAACATTTTGTACTTTTGTACCGATAAAAAAAAATACCAAATCAAAATCATAAAAAATATTATTTACATGAAAATTTATACCCTTCACACCAAACAAAATTTACCTATTACTTTGCAACAAGCTTGGGATTTTCTTTCAGATCCAAAAAATCTAAAAACAATAACCCCAGAATATATGGGTTTTATAATTAAATCTGGTGCAGACAGACCCATGTTTGCTGGACAAATTATACAATATATAGTGACGCCCATATTGGGAATTCCTACCAAATGGGTTACAGAAATTACGCATGTTGAAGATAAAAAATATTTCGTTGATGAACAGCGTTTTGGTCCTTATGCATTATGGCATCATAAACACTTTTTGAAAGAAATTCCTGGAGGTGTCGAAATGGAAGATATTGTAGATTATAAAATTCCTATGGGGTTTTTAGGTCAACTGGTTCATACTTTTTTAGTAAAACCAAAATTGAAAGAAATATTCGAGCACAGAGAGAAAAAATTAATTGAACTTTTTGGAGAATTTAAAAAATAAAACAATGAAAAATATACTATTAATTGGCGGTTCATACGGGATTGGTTTGGCTATT